>JAYUSC010000001.1:0-2497 GCA_043755885.1 Pseudanabaena sp.
AAAGCAGGTCGCCGCCCTTTCTGCTCATGTCCAGACTGCGGATCAAAAGTCAAGATAATCAAATCTCCTTTTTTGGGAATGTAACTAGCCATTTACCAAACTTCCAAACCTATAGATGATCCCCAATCCTCTTCTTGAACTTTATAGTTAGAAGGAATTTGAGAAACCAGATCTTTTAGATCATACTTGCCTCGAATTTTACGAACAGGTTTGATCACAATCTGCTCCTTGGTGGTAATAATCTCTAGCGCATCACCAATCAAAATATTAGCTTCAGATAAGACTTGTTTACTGAGCCTAATTCCCTGACTATTACCCCATTTCTGGACTCTGACCAGCATAATTTTTGGCGATTATTCTTGGAGAATGTGTATAGCCTAAAGTTTTAAAATTTTGACAAGCGATCGCCCTTATTTTCCTAAAAAACAGCGCCTACACCAAACTTGTCTCAAACTGCGATCGCAGAAAACTTAATTTCAACCTTCTGATTGAGAGCGCAAGCAATTTTCTGTAACATTGACAGCGAATGTCCATCATAATCAGCATCCTCAAGCAAGAGCGATCGCAGATTGTTTAGTACCAATGCGATCGGCAAGTTGTTTCTGCGTCAAGCCCCTAGCAGTACTCGCTTCATAGATAAGTTGAGCCACGATCGCATTCAGCGAAGCCTCCCTAATCAGATTCTCCATTTCAGAATCATCACCAGTCAAACTATCGATGATTTTAAGTGCATCACTAGTCTTAGCCATTATCTAAATCCTCTTCATAAGTATGGATACTTGGATTCTTCTCAAATAGATACTTACGCCTAATCGCCCTGTCAATATCTGCGATCGGAACTTACTCAGTATCTTTAGTAATGGCATGAGCAAGAATTGCGATATTTTGACCATCAAAAAAGTACAGGATGCGATACTGAACATGAATATGCTTAGCCCGAAGTTCATAGATTCCATCACGCAGATAATCTGCTGGGGGTTTATCCAAAGTCCAGTATTAGGTGAAAGCAAATAAAAAATAGGCTGCACATTGTGCAGCCTATTTTTTATTTGCTTTTAGATGATTGTGTTATCGGGAATAACTGCATTTTTGACGACGACGACAATGCCATTACAGATACAATAGCCATGCTCTTCACGATTTACATCTTGCACACGATCTTTGTTGATGATCTGCACATTTTTGCCAATACGAGCATTCTTATCGATGATCGCGTGACGAATAATTGTGTTTTCACCAATTCCCATTGGCACTTTGTTAATTTCGATATCCGCCGCACGATCTTCTTGGGGCTGATAGAAATCACAACCCATTAACAGAGTGTCTTCGATTGTACAGTTCGCATCGATGTGCATCCGAATACCGACAACCGAATTGGTGACAGTCGATTTATTAAGGAGGCATCCTTCACCAATGATTGAATCCTTGACTTTACAGTCATGAACTTTACTAGGTGGCAAATAACGAGCGCGGGTGTAGATCGGTTTTTTAGTCTCGTAGAAATTAAAGCCAGTAGAAGGATGGCGGGTCAAATCCAGATTAGCTTGATAGAAGGACTCGATCGTTCCAATATCTTCCCAATATCCCTTATATAAGTAAGCCTGAACATTCAAGTTGTGAATTGCATTAGGAATAATTTCTTTACCGAAATCTGTATGCTCAGGATTTTCAGTTAGCAGCTTTAACATCGCTTGCTTGCTAAATACATAGATTCCCATCGAAGCAATAAAAGGATTTGCGATCGCAGCGGTCGCATCTAAGCCAAGTTTGGTGGTATCAACGCGCATCCCCTCTAAAGCTTCACCTTTAGGCTTTTCAAGGAAATTAATCACCTTGCCAGTGTTATCGGTTTTGAGCAAGCCAAATGCTGAGGCTTTTTTCTGATCAACAGGCAATACGGACAGGGTGATATCTGCACCAGTTTTACGGTGATGCTCGACGAACTTTTCATAGTCCATGTTGTACAAATGATCGCCAGATAAGATCAAGTACTCGCTGACATCCCAAGATTCTAAAAGCCATGCATAGCGGCGCACTGCGTCGGCTGTGCCTTGAAACCAATCTGGGCTATCAGGAGTCTGCTGCGCGGCAAGAATTTCCACAAAGCCATCAGAGTAGGAGGCGGGGCGATAGGCTTGATTGACATGGCGGTTAAGCGATGCGGAGTTAAACTGCGTCAGGATATAGATTTTTTCAATGCCTGAGTTAATGCAGTTACTCACAGGAATGTCGATCAGCCGATATTTGCCTGCTACGGGGACGGCGGGCTTAGCGCGTGTCTTAGTGAGGGGATATAGTCGGCTTCCCTGTCCACCGCCCAGAATGATAGCCAGTACGTTTTTCATAAATTCTTCGGATTATCTTGGCTTTTAATTAAGTGCATATTTTTTTGAATGTAACCATTGTCTATCTTTGCGGGGATCGTTGCAAGTAATGTGAGCACACAAAAGTATTAAAACCCAATAAGTGAGTGACAGCGCAAAGCGCTGTCACTCAC
>JAYUSC010000002.1:0-2496 GCA_043755885.1 Pseudanabaena sp.
GTAGATTTAGTAAGCTGTCTAGATATATATCCATGTCTGATAATTATTTGTGATTGTATCTTATTATACACTTATCCCCGTGATCTCAGAAGAACCAAAGAGGTGGTGCTTTGCACCACTTCTTTTTTTTAGGAGATTTGCCGCGCCAGCCATGCTAACAAGACTAGTTCTAGGCTCTGGTTATTTTTGTGCATCTCTTGCTTAACCCATTGCGCGATCGCATCGATTGCCGAGAAGCTAGAACCTGCTTTCCACTTCACATCCAGCCCCATCGATGTGAGGTGAGTGCCTTCGAGGGTTTGCAAGCTGACGGTTGTAGGAAATTTTTGCTTGAGTAACTGAGCGAGGATCGAAATTTCATCAATACCGTCGTCTACAAATTTAACTAATAAATTATTGGTGGTCTGATAATTGGCAGTGACTAGCTGCTCGGTTTCTTTGGGCGAGGGCGTAAACTCCATTGATGACATTTCAGGAATTGTGCCAGCTAGCTCCTTAAAAAATGGGATCGAGCGATCGGCGCTGTAGTTGTTGTAGGCGATGTAAATATTGCCAGCACGGGTGGGTTTGTAGAGACTATTAATCAGGAGATGAATTTTGCAACCCATGCTATGCCCCATGCCAAATACGGGAAAGTAGTCGAGAAAGAGTTTGCTCCGGGCTTTGCGAAATGAGCTGTTAACGTCACGGGCAATCTGGCGATGATCAAACGTATTGTTTAAAAAAGGCGTGGCAACGATCGCATAATTATTTTGAGCAAGCTGCTCTAGGACGCGCCCATAGGCGACATGGGGCGCAGCCGCAAAAAATGCACCACCTAAAAAGTGAATTACGCCTTTAGGTTTGGGCGGTGTCAACACCCAATTTTCTTCGATTTGCTTCCACTCCATCAGATTTGCCACTATTTACATTTCTTCATATATTCTAACGCGAATCAAAAAGGCGAATCACGGATTATACGGATTAGAGGATTTCACAGATTTTTTGATTTTAAAGATTTTTGATATTGCTTTCGCCCTCGGCGCAAAGCTCTGGCAGAAATCCGCGTAATCCCTTAATCCGTTTAATCCGTGTTCAGGATTTATTCACGATTTGGTTTGTCGGTAGCACGGTTGAGCAAACAAAGTGATGCTACTAAGCCAACAAAATGGGCAAAAATAATATTAAAACTAGCTTGAATAATTTGAAAATCGAGGGGCTGAATTACGGAGTTAAAGCTACCTGCACCAGGTAATATTGCTTGTCCTTGTCCTGCTCTGAGGGTTAACGCGCCAATAATCGCGAAGGCTCCCAATAAGGTGACAAACATGCCAATCAGGTTAATAATCAATCCAACTTTGATTTGAAATATGGTTTGGCTTTTAGTGGGACGATCAGGCGATCGCAGTTTTTTCGCCATTTGCGTATAACGATAATTCCAGAAAATGCTTGCGCCTAGCACCGCCACACCGACCCATGCAAAGCTCAGTCCTGGGAGAGTCGCAGGGCTAGTGTCTAATCCTGTGGGGCTGATTTGACCAGTTCTAGGAAACAAAAAAAGTTGTAGCAGCACAACCGATGAAACTATGCACAAAACAACTTGCGTCCAAAAGGCTGTCCAGCCCCAGCGCCGAAATGATAAAACCACCCGCAATACGTTGGGCGACACATCACTATTATCTTCTTCGTCTTTGGCGTTTTTTAGTTCTCTGGGCATTTTTTTGGTTTGGCTGCTAGTAAAACTAGTAAATACTATAGCGCTTTGCGCTTTCATACAAAAACAAAGGGGCGCTTTGCGCCCCTTTGTTTAACAATATTTTGATACATCTTCGCCTTTGTCGGCGAGATAACTTAGCGATCGAAACCGTAACCCAACCAGTTGATCAAATAATGGATTAATCTCGCACATGGCGGGAATATGCATGATTTTACGACCAAACAAAACCACATCGCGTTCAAAGGGACATTGAGCAGGAACGACTTTGCAAATTAAAGTAGCAAGGCGTGAGTCATGAATATCCATGTGATCGAGCCATTCTTTGACGGGTTCCAGCAGATTTGGGTGATGCTCTTCTTGGCTTGACGCTGATTCTAGCTTTTGGCGCAAATCATTAATTGGTTTGACTTCCTGATTTAGCGCCTTGCAAAATTCTTGAATAATGCAATCTTCTGTATCTGTATACTTGCCATCGGCAAGTGCCATCATCACCGCCATCCGTAAAAAGTTTTCTCCTACCTTGCGATCGCTACCCAATGCATCAGCCAATTCTTGAGCGCTAATCGGTTCAAAATTAGAAATGCTTACTTCTTCGCCCCATTCGTCACTATGGCTAATTTGATCGAAGAGGGTGCGCTCTTGCTCACTGTACTCATTGTCTGCAAGGGCAATGCTCATGAGTCCTCGAAACCAAGCTGAAATCTGTGCTTGCGTATAAGTCGGATGATTTTTTTGCATGACAAGTCAGTCTACAGGTTGAATAAATCATATAGCAATTTAAAACCCAGAGATTAGACGCG
>JAYUSC010000003.1:0-5768 GCA_043755885.1 Pseudanabaena sp.
GACGGTACGAACTGCAAACCCAAAAGTAGTGCGATGAATCAAGAAATAGGCGATCGCACAGGCGACCAATCCGTAAATCAAACCGTAATGCACCCTTGTATTGGGAATACTTTGCAGCATATTAATTCCCAAAAGCGGAAAGCTAGAGGGTTTGTTTAAACTAGAAGGATCGCGCATCGGACCTTCAACTAGGGTATTAAGTACTGCGATCGCAATATAATTCATTAGCAAACTACTAATGGTTTCATTCACGCCGCGATAGTACTTAATCGCACCGACAAACATAATCCATAGCCCACCAGCGATAATACCGCCCATCGCCATCCCCATCTGGACTAGCAAAGAGGGTAACGAGGATATGGATAAACCAACTGCGATCGCACCCAAACCACCCACGATCAAAGCGCCTTCATTGCCAATAATCGTTAATCCCAGCATGGCTGGTAAAGCTGTACATAAAGATGTCAGCATTAATGGAGCAGATCGAATTAAAGTTCCTTGCCAAGAAAAGCTATTCCCAAATGCAGATTTATAAATCGTTTCATAAATTGCGATCGGGTTTTTCCCTTGAGTAGCGCAAAAAATCCCAAAAATAACTAATGAAGCAAGTACAGCTCCTATGGGAATTAGAATGTTTTCAGAAGTCGAACGCCAGCGATCGCGTATATTCATATACTTGGTTCTCAAATGAATGATATATAAATAAAAATCCTAAGTAGGGGCAGAGCATTCCTGCAACTATTTATTCTTGTCACTAGGTTTTGTATACAGGAATGCTCTGCCCTAAACTTAACGCGATCGCAGGCTAATCATCAACTGCGGAAAGGGTAGAGCATTTGCGAATCAAGATTCTAGCGAAAAGTTGAGAAATTGTGGCGCAAATGCTCTACCCCTACGTCAAAATTGTTTGCAGATTTTTATTGGGTTTAGGATTTGACGCTTCCAATTACACCTTCAACAAACCAATCCATCTTTTCCAGATCGAGATCATTTGATTTGTATTCTTTACCTTTGGCAATCACGACTTTGCCAGTATTATCCTTCATCTCACCAGCATAAATCATCATGCTGCCATCCTTAAACTTCGCCATCACCGTCTCAGCTTCCTTCTTAGCCGCAGCGCTGACGGCACTACCAAAGGGCGACACCTTGCAAAATCCTTCTTTGAGACCACCACGCAATATATGTGGGATACCACCATCAGCGACAGACTTTCCAGCCTTAAATAGTTCCACATACTTAGTATAAACACTAACCCAATCCCATTCCGCACCAGTGAGATATCCATTAGGCGCAAGCTTGGACTGATTGGTATGATATCCAGTACAGAAAATCTTGCGTTTTTCCGCAGTTTCCATCACAACTTTGGGGCTGTCAACATGGCAAGTTAATACATCTACGCCCTGATCAACCATGCTATTCGCGGCTTCAGCCTCTTTCACAGGCATTGACCAATCACCTGTAAATAGAACTTGGACAGTTACTTTAGGATTAACGCTACGAGCGCCAAGGGTATAGCTGTTGATATTGCGAACTACTTGCGGAATTGGTTTGGCGGCAACAAAGCCCAACTTATTTGATTTTGTCGTTAGCCCAGCAACCACACCTGCGATATATTCCGCTTCATCGATGTAGGCGTAGTAACTACCAATATTTTTAGAGTGTTTGCCCTCCATATACATGCCGCCACAATGGAAGAATTGCACCTTGGGATTGTCTGCTGCAACTTTGAGAGTGTGCGGATCGAAGTACCCAAAGGATGTGGGGAATAGTGCTGTAACTCCATTTTGGCTAATCATGCTCAGCATGGTTTCTTGGACTGTAGCTGTTTCTGGCACACTAGCTTCACTGAATGTCTTAACATTTGGTAGCTTTGCGATCGCAGTTTCACCCTCAAAGTGAGCTTGACTATAACCAAAATCATCTTTTGGTCCAACATAGATAAATCCAATATTTAAAAGGCTAGAAGCAGGAGATCCCGTATTGGCTGTAGTCGTTGGAGCCTGCTCTGTACAGCCTACCCAGAGTTGAGAAGTTGCGCCAAAAGCGGCTGTTGCGATCGCGCCTCTAATAAACTTGCGACGGGGAATATAAATTGGACTCATGCCTTCACACCTTAAAAAGATTGAATTTACTGCGACTACAAAAACTAATACAAAAAATCTACATTGAATTAGAACCTAGCAAATATTATCTTTAACAAATGTATTACTAACTACCCACCTAATACAAAAGGGTGTGCTTTTGCACACCCTTTTGTATTAGAAAGCTCACATTTCGCAATTAGAAGCTAAACACTGCTTGCAAGTTACCAATAAACACAGTTGGGTTATCGGAGAAGTTGTTAGGACTAAAGATGAAGTAAGCAGAAGGCACTAGAGAAATGTTCTTCGTGACAGGATACACGTAAGATACTTCAAGATCGAGTTGAGTCCCATCATTACCTCGACCAGTAGTAATTACATTACTACTATCTCCAAACTTGTACGGCACTGCAAAGGAGACCATGCCAAGAGCGCCTTCTTTGAACAAATCAGGGAAAGCAGCTCCAACTTGGAAGGTGTACTGATTAACATTTACAGAGCCGCCAGCAGTTCTATTGATGTTAGTAGTTCCATATCCATATCTACCAAATAGACCAAAGCCCTTGGTAACCAACCAATCAAAGTTAGCCGCAAAAATGTCTGACTGTGCATTGTTTATACCAGTCGCAATAGTTGCAGTACCTTGAAAAGATGGAGTCCCTCCAATGGTATTTCCACCGCTTCCAGCAATGTTTCCATGACTGTAGATGAGTCGGAGCTTAAAGGAATCGCTTGGTTTGAAACCAAGTTCTGCTGTTAGGTTATTGGTTCCACCGAACAAACCTTGACTCGGATTTGATGCTGAAGTCGTGCCAGCAAACTCTCTACTGTCAGCCAAATAACCAACTTTGAAGTCAAACGCATCGCCCAGAGGAGTCATGAATATTGCACCAGCACCACGCTTAGCATCGGTCAACAATGTGTTGTTGATAGAGTTAAAAGTGGTGTTCCAAGGATAGATGAATCTATTTCCATCAAAGTACTTGTAGAAGTTGACGCGAGGACCGACAACTAAGCTAGCTTTCCCAAACACAGGGAAGGTATAAGAAAGCTCGCGCAAAACAAAAGTATTAGCAGATGCTCCAGCCGTTTGATTGGTGAATGTAGTCGCGGTGGTATTAAAAAATGATCCTGCGGGATCTCCATAGGCTCTGGAGTAAGCTGAATCACCATTGCCAACGGCAAGCTGAGTGACTAATGAGTCTTTACCTGTAAATGAGGTGTTTAGAGTCAGCCATACTAGCCCACTCATAGTTGTGTTTGGCGCGTTTCCATTTGGAGTTCCTGTGGGATCTCTCCTTACATTGGCTCCTGAGCCGCCTGTCACATTGAAGAAGGCAAGACCACTAAGCTTAGTGGTAGTAGAGAACTGTTGAGCCTCTAGCTTTGCGACTTTAGCATCTAGTGCATCAACACGACCACGTAGAGTCGCTAGTTCCGCCGCGAACTCTTCTTGAAGTTTTTGCAGAGTAGCGAGGTCTTCTTTGCTAACCTTATCAGCTAGTCCTGCGGAAATAATTTCGTTGATCTTGTCCAAACAAGCATTCAAACCTGCCGCAAACTCATAACGACTAGTTGCTTGTTTGCCGCGAAATGTCCTGTCAGGATAACCTGCAATACATCCGTATCGCTCGACTAAAGACTGTAAAGCAGTGAAAGCCCAATCTGTGGGCTTAACATCGCTCAATTGAGATACAGAAGTAACATTTTGAGCTACTTCCATGGGGCGATTTAACTCTGTGTTAATAGCCCGAATCGTTTCTGATTCGTTGAGCTTAACCTCTGTTACAGGCAGTGATGACTGCATGACTGGAACAGATGAAGATTGAGACTGAACTTGAACCTTATTTTGCGTCTCAGCATTTGCGCCTGTAGCCGAAACTAACAAGCTCAAGCCCAATAGAACTGAGAGATTACTGACTTTTTTCATTCCTTCACACCGTAAAAAAATACACCTAATAAACATAGCCAATATCGCTTATTAATATCGTGAAATTTAATAAACTTGGTTACATTTTATTTAGTTACATATCTTTGGAAACTAACAAAATCATGCAACCGTAAATGTATTCAGGAATACAATCTATCCCCAATCTTCATCCCAATCATCATCAAAATCGTCTTTAACTTTTTTGGTTGTTCTCGATGTTTTAGAAATATTTTGGGTTGCGGTTGCAGTTTGAGCCACTGTTTGAGGTTCTAAAGGGCTGTTTTTGTTAGAGAAAACAGAAAATTTCGGCACTGTTGGCAATTCAAAGCTTATTGAAGTTTGCCAAATATTAATACATGTCGCGCCGCAACCAGCACAAAAAATTAATACTAGTCCTAGGGGTAACTTGATTGACTCAAAGGCAAAAAAGCGCAAATTAACGAGAACAGTATTTTGGGTGGCGAAAATAGCGATCGCAATTGATCCAATCCACAGAAAAATATAGAGAGACAGGCGAATCATCAATGTCGCTCCTCTGTTACAGATTCTTTTAAAGATGAAGACTCAGTAAGATAATGCCCAAATTTTTCGACAAATTGATTGTCAATGATCGCCTGGCGCATTTGCTGAGTGAATCGGATCAATTCAGTAATATTGTGAATTGATAGTAACGTATATCCCAAAATTTCTTGCGATCGCACTAAATGGCTAACATATGCTCGCGAGAAATTCGCACAAGCATAGCAATCACAGTCGCTGTCAATAGGATTAAAATCACGCTTAAATTTTTGGTTCTTGAGATTCCAGCGTTCGCCCTTGACTAGCGCCACACTATGCCGCGCAAATCTTGTGGGAATCACACAATCAAATAGGTCGATTCCAGCCGCGACGGCTTGAGCCATTTCTTTATATGTACCAACACCCATCAGATAGCGCGGTTTATCGACTGGCAGCAGTGGGGTTGTGGCTCTAACAATTTTTTCGATTAATTCTGGTGGTTCACCGACGCTCACGCCACCGATCGCATAACCAGGTAAATCAAACTCAATTAGCTCTCTGGCTGACTGTTGACGCAAATCTAGATAAACTCCACCTTGGACGATCCCAAATAAAGCTTGATCATTTTTGCGATCGTGAGCCTTAATGCATCGCTCTAGCCATCGTGTGGTGCGCTGTCCTGCTAGTTTAATCGCCTCATAGGTGGCAGGGTAGGGAGCGCATTCGTCAAAAGCCATGATCACATCTGCACCCAATTGATTCTGGATTTGAATCGATTTCTCTGGCGTGAGGTTAATCATATTGCCATCACGAGGCGATCGAAACTTAACTCCTTCTTCACTAATGGAACGGATTTCACTTAAGCTAAAAACCTGAAATCCACCTGAATCCGTCAGGATTGGACCATCCCAATTCATAAACTTATGCAAGCCACCTGCTTCAGCAACAATATCTTCACCTGGTTGGAGATGGAGGTGATAGGTATTTGCCAAGACCATTTCGGCTTTGCAGTCTTTAAGTTGTGCAGGTGTGACCGTTTTTACATTTGCCAATGTGCCGACGGGCATAAAACGCGGCGTATGTACAACTCCATGCGGTGTATGAAATTGCCCAACTCTGGCATCAGTGCGATCGCACTGACACTCTAATTTAAAAGTAAAGTTATTCAGAGCTTACAATCCTAATTCTATTATTTTATGTTTGTGCAAGTAGCTATGCATAATAAAAACCAGAACCCAAAGAAGCGGGCGAACCCG
>JAYUSC010000004.1:0-5763 GCA_043755885.1 Pseudanabaena sp.
CCCGACTTTGTAACCGAAGCCGTCAAAGCCCAGCTAGATCGAGGCATTGAGATTGGACCGCAAACTCCTCTTGCAGGTAGAGTTGCCAAGCTTATTGCCGAATTTACAGGCCTTGAACGAGTCGCTTTTTGTAACACGGGTTCAGAGGCAGTGATGGCAACATTACGTTTAGCTCGGACAGTGACGGGACGCGATCTGGTGGCGACCTTTGCAGGAGATTACCACGGTACATTTGACGAAGTGCTTTACCGTCAAGGCGCAAAGCTAAAAACTTTGCCCGCCGCCCCTGGTATCCTGCCCTCAATGTTTGAGAATTTGCTGGTACTTGATTACAACACGCCTGAATCTTTACAGATTTTGCGCGATCGCGCTGATGACTTAGCCGCAATCTTAGTAGAGCCTGTACGAAGCCGCGATCCTAACTTGCAGCCCAAAGAGTTTCTGCAAGATCTGCGTAGCTTAACGGAGAAGTCTGGAACTGCCTATATCTTTGATGAAGTCGTGACAGGCTTCCGCGTTCACCAAGGTGGCGCACAAGCATATTTTAATATTCAAGCTGACATGGCGACTTACGGTAAAGTCGTTGGCGGCGGCTTGCCAATTGGGATTGTGGCGGGCAAAGCCGAGTATATGGATGCCCTCGACGGTGGGTTTTGGCAATACGGCGACAACTCTATCCCCGAAGTCGGAGTTACCTTCTTTGCAGGAACCTTTGTGCGTCACCCCATGGCGCTTGCCGCAGCCGAAGCTGTCTTGCATAAGCTCAAGGCAGGTGGTCCAGAATTACAGCGATCGCTTGCTGATAAAGTCAGTAAATTCGCAACCCATCTAAATCAATACTTCAAGCAAATTGAAGCGCCAATTGAGATTGCCCACTTTAGTTCTTATTTTTATATTAACTATCCCCATGAAAGCCCTTACGCTAGTTTAATATTTTATTTACTACGCGAAAAAGGAGTCCATGTTTGGGATCATCGTCCTTGCTTCTTTACTCTGTCTCACTCTGAAGCGGACATCGAATTTGTGGTCAGAGCCTTTAAGGACGTTGTTGCCGAAATGCAGATGATTGGATTTTTACCTCAACCTACGCATATTGGAAAAGGGAACACATTTGATCGCAATCGTCCACCACAACTTGGCGCTCGCTTGGGACGCGACCCCGAAGGCAATCCTGCTTGGTATATTCCCGATCTAGAAAATCCTGGCAAATATTTACAACTTGGCAATGTTGCGTAAATATTCCACTTGACCCCGTTTTCAAGCTGTCGTAGACAGCTTGAAAACAATTAGGACTTACGCATCGGGTAGATGTAGCGCGGGCGAAGCCCGTGCTACATCTACCCAAAAACCAGTAAATTCGTTAGCATTGCGTAAGTCCTAACAATATCTGAAATATAAAATATTAAATATAAATTTGATGAATAACTTAAATATAGATCAGAAGGTTTCTACTCACTTTGACTCGGTAGCAGAGGGATATGCTAATGCTTATAAAGATGGATCTTTCTTTTCCTATTTTTTTAATCGACGATTGGAAATAGTTCTTGATTCATTGAATAAGTACGAGCAAGCAACAATCTTGGATGTTGGTTGTGGACCTGGAATGATGGCGGAGTATTCCATCGAAAAAGGATTTGAGTTTTTTGGGATTGACATTTCCGAAAAGATGATAGACGAGTGTATCAATAACTTTGGTTATGCAAGTTCTACTCATTTTTCTGTCGGCAAGCTCCAAAAACTTGAATTTCCAGACTCCTCTTTTGATGTAGTTCTATGTATGGGCGCATTGGAATATGTAGAGCGAGATGAGATTGAAGATGCGCTTTCAGAGATGCTCAGAGTCCTTAAGCCAGAAGGTCAAATCATCATGTCATTAATGAACAAAAACAGCTTTTTTGCATGGCATAGAAGATTGAGAGGAAAGATTTTAAAAAAACTTAAAGGTCGTGACATTCAAGCCGAAAGCTATGATGATTTGAGCAGACCATTTGATGAAAGTTCTATTCGGACTTTGCTGAGCTTAAACCAATTAAGTAATATCAAGACCGTGCGTTTTGGGCTAAATATATATCCATATTTTTTGGAATGGAGGATCCCTGAGCAATTGAGAATAAAGATAAGCAAGGCTCTAGACAAGGTGATCAGAGGCGTTTTCAAATGGCCATATATGGCGTTTATTGTGAAGGCAAGAAAATAACAACATAAAGAGCTTCAATTATGAGACTACCATTTAGGGCTAACATCAAATGGGAATTTCTATGCATCTTCTTTTTAGTAGTTTTAACTGTGTTTCTGGTCCATTTAGGATGGGCAAAGTGGGTGTTATCTATTCCTCAGCCATTGCCAAAAAAATCAACGATTTCTATAGGACAAAAAAATAGTCTTGAACGAGGTGACTATTATGAAATATCCATCCTCCCAACTGGTTCTGCCAAGTATATTTCGGCTGATTATCGGATATGGATTCCCAAAGGAATAAAAACGGTTCGCGGTGTGATTGTGAAGCAGCATGGATGTGGCGGCGACGCATCTACAGATATGGGGCTTGCATATGCGAATGATTTGCAATGGCAAGCCCTAGCAATTAAGCATCAATTAGCCATTCTCGGCTCTAAATATCCAACCGACTATCAGACAGTTGGCAGATATCCTGACGATCCATGCAATAGTTGGGCTGTGATCGATCGCGGTTCTGAAGATGCTTTGCTAAAAGCTCTTGATGAGTTTGGGCAAAAGAGTCGCCATCCTGAATTAGATCAGCTTCCATGGGTGCTATGGGGATACTCTGGTGGAGCCGACTGGGCAGTACAGATGTCCCAAAAGTATCCCGATCGCACAATCGCATTAATAGCACAGCGTGGCGGCGGAGTTGTTATCTCTCCCTCAGAACCGATTAAACTCCTGACCTCAGATATCAATCCAGCCATTCTGAAAATGCCAGTACTGTATGCGTTGGGAGGGGCTGAGGCTGTCAACACAGTCTATTTCGATGAAGGGCTTGATATCCCTAGAAAAGTTTTCTCTCGGTTTAGAAAAGCTGGTGCGCTTTGGGCGATCGCAGTAGAAGCAGATATGGGGCATGGATCTACCGATACAAGGCTAATCGCCATTCCTTACTTGGACTCGATCTTAACTGCTCGGCTTGCCACAGATAGTCCAAAACTCCGCGAACTTGACGAAACTAAAGGCTGGTTGGCTAACCCCGTCACTCATGAGATAGCCCCAATAAAACAGTACAAAGGAGATCCTCGACAAGCAGCGTGGCTGCCCGACCAAGAAACTGCATATAAATGGCAAGCATATGTTACTGCTCCAAATTTATGGAGTAGTGCAAGGTATAGCTTTTGCTCAAGTAAAAAGCTTCTTACGTTCTTAGGTGTACCACATCTATCCGAAAGTTGCTATCCAGACAGAGTTTCTCCAATTCAGAAACCTAAAGCACCAACTGATGTCCGTGCTATACGAGTCAGTGCAACTGAGGTTGTTTTAACTTGGGATTTTACTCCAGATCTGGAAAATGGATTGCCAAGATTTCGGGTTTATCGCAATAACTCTCTGATTGTGACCCTACAAGGTCAAGAACGCGGTGGTGACGATACTCCCATCTATCCATATGTCGTGCTTGAGTTTCGAGATAAAGCGGCTGGAGAAAAAGATACCTATGCAGTATCAGCGTTCAATACTCTAGGTGAAAATATTTCTCAATCCTCACGTATAGTTAAATAAATCTGAATTGACCAAATTAATTTCTAATAGCGAAGTTTTCTAAATTAGTGGTGCAAATTTCACTTTACAGTTTACAATACGATATTAAACGTGATAAACAACGATTTTTATCCTTGTTGACAATGAATTAGGATTGCTATATCAATAGAAACAATAAATATAAATATAGACTTCAAATCTAACTTTTGCTGTACGAATCATTGACAGGACGTATTAAATCATGAATGATCCATCAGGTCCGCAATCTGAACTCACTGCCGTTGATTTTAATCCTTTTGCTGATGGAGAACTGCTTTTAACAGCACCTGCAACTGAATCTCAAAAAGAAATTTGGGCTTCAGTACAAATGGGTCCCGATGCTAACTGTGCTTACAATGAATCTCAAAAATTGTGGTTAAGAGGATTACTTGATATTGGCGCTTTGCGATCGGCTTTGCAGGAGCTTGTTCTTCGTCATGAAGCCTTGAGAACAACTTTTAGCCCAGATGGTATCAACCTTTGTATTGTCGCTTCACTCAATCTTGAAATTCCAGAAATCGATCTTTCTAGATTAGCTTTGCCAGAACGCGAGGCTAAATTATTAGATTTGCTGAAACAGGCTGTAGAGACTTCGTTCGATCTTGAACATGGACCATTGATTCGGGTAGAGCTTATTAAGACTCAAGATCAGGAACATCTTTTACTTTTGACGGCTCATCATATTATCTGTGATGGCTGGTCTTGGGCGGTGCTAATGACTGATCTTGGTAAATTATATACCGCCTTAAAAAACGGGGAACCGTCTGATTTAGAAGAGCCAGAGCATTTTAGTGAATATGCGATCGCACAGCAAGAAGCCAAAGGTGACGAAGAAGAGATTGCGACTGAAGCATATTGGTTAAAGCAGTTTTCTGATTCCATTCCCGTTTTAGATTTCCCCACCGATCGCCCTCGTCCCCCAGTCCGCACTTTCGATGCGGCTCGCGAAGATTGGGATTTAAGTCCTACTCTAGTTAGTAACTTAAAGCAATTGGGAACCAAACTAGGATGCAGTTTTACAACCACACTGCTGACTGGATTTGAGGTATTCCTACATCGTTTAACTGGAAGTAACGAGATTATTGTGGGCATCCCTGCTGCTGGTCAGGCTGCTACGGGCAACTATCAGTTAGTCAGTCATTGCGTTAACTTATTGCCTTTACGCAGTTGGGTTGATGGAGAGCAAGCATTCAGCGATTATTTGCAACTGCGACGACCAATTATTTTAGACGCATACGATCATCAGCTCTTTACCTTTGGTAGTTTAGTAGAAAAACTGGCAATCCCCCGCGATACCAGTCGCATTCCCCTTGTACCAATTACCTTCAACCTCGATCAAGGGCTAGATAACGATCGCCTATTGTTTGAAGATCTAAAAGTAGAATTTTCGACCAATCCTCGCAGTTATGAAAATTTTGAAATGTTTATTAACGCCACAGAGTTGCGGGGCAAAGTTACTTTAGAGTGTCAATACAACACAAATTTATTTGATGCAGCCACGATTCGCCATCGTCTTGCCGAGTTTGAGACTTTGCTGGTGGGTATTGTCGCGGCTCCTGATACAACTATTGACCGATTACCACTTTTACCAGACACCGAGCAGCAATTACTTGCGACATGGAACCAAACCCAAATAGATTATCCCCGCAATTCCTCAATTCAAGAGGTATTTGAAGCGCAGGTAGTCGCAACTCCCGCTGCGATCGCCATAGTTTTTGAGAATGCACAACTTACCTATCAAGAGTTAAATAATCGGGCTAACCAACTGGCTCACCACTTGAGAGGCTTAGGAATTGAAGCTAATAGTCTCGTCGGCATTTACATAGAGCGATCGCTAGAGACTATTGTTGGCATTCTTGGTATTCTTAAAGCAGGCGGTGCATATGTTCCGCTCGATCCATCTTATCCTCCAGAACGTTTAGCGTTTATGGTGTCAGACACTCAGGTGTCTGTGTTGCTCACGCAGCAAAGATTAGTCGCACAACTGCCACCTAGCAATGCTCACATTGTTTGCTTAGA
>JAYUSC010000005.1:0-2490 GCA_043755885.1 Pseudanabaena sp.
CCGCCGAACCAATTTTGGGTTTTATATGCACAGCTTATTTAATTCTCATTCCTTAGCTCTTAAGGAGCTTTACAAGTTTAGGAGCCTTACGAACCTTCAGTAGAATATTTTTCTTGTCTTTTTTAGTTTCAAAGTTGATATCTACTAGGTCAATATATTCATTGCCAATAAATCTACCAATTGAGCGACGAATTGCTACCTTAATTGTATCTTGATTTGATAATTGGTCAAAAATACTAATATCAGCATCCTTCCAGATATCGCTGGCGTTGATCTCTAAAGTTCCACCATCTTTATTCATAAACTCAACGATTATAATCAAGAATCTATCAAGGCGTTGGAATTCAATATCATCGATTGAGAGAAATGCGATCGGCGTTAATGACGATAAACCTAACACTTTTTTCTCGTCATTTGGTCGAGTCTCCTTATTGGGATCAATGTCAGGCTTTGGCGTAACTGCTGTAACTGGAAGTGTGACTGGAAGTGTGACTGGAGGCGTGACTGGAGGTATGACTGGAGGTGCGATGAAAAGCTCAAAAGCGCCGAGATCGCGAATACCACTAGCAGCAAAGCCACGTTGGTCAGATGTCGTCGGAGTTGCACCGCCTGCTGTGGTACTTGCATTGATCGCAATACTATTAGTCGCAAGGGCAAAGGTTTGTGTGGGACCACCATTATTAGCAAGGGTGGTGTTAATTACAGTGTTAGCTGCACCAGTTGGAGTGATAGGGATTTCGCCTGTAACAGTGCCAGTGCCACCAATGACAACGCCACTTGTTCCATTTGAGCCAACAATATTTACTCCCGTAAAATTGACAATCCCCGTTCCCACTGGATTTATCACTCTATTTGTTACAAAGATTTCGGGATTCCCGACTGTCGAATTACCGAGTACGATGCTGTTAGAGATGTTAGTTGTCCCACTTTCGGTAAAAATAGCTCCCTGTGGATTTGGCGTATTGCCAGAGACAGTGCTATTAGAGATGTTGGTTGTGCCAGAATAGTTAAAAATAATTCCTCTCCCACCAGTGCCTGTCGAGTTGCCAGAGAAGGTGCTATCAGAGATATTGATTGTACCACCCAGATTAAAAACTGCTGCTCCTGCTCTATTAGTTAATGTATTGCCAGAAAAGGTACTGTTAGAGATTGTGGATATTGTGGATGTTGCATTCGCGCTGTAAAAAGCACCAAGTATATTTGCCGAATTGTTAGAAAAGGTACTATTAGAGATGTTGGCGGTTCCATAATTTGCAATAGCGCTGGCTGCGTTTGCCGAATTGTTAGAGAAGATACTGTTGTCAACATTAAGTATGCCATTACCATCATTAACAATAGCCGCTCCAGTCGCCCCAGAATTGTTGAAGGAGAAGGTAGTTCTATTTAGGTTCAGTGTCGATCCTGAAAAGATAAATCCTCCCCCTCCATCTCCAGCAGATTGTCCATTTGTAACAGTCAAGTTATTCATGTTGACAGTGCTACTATTGTCAATATTAAAAACTCGGACGGTACTGTTCCCACTCACAATCGTGTTATTCGCGGTTACACCATTTAGGGTGAGGCTTTTATTAATCGCAACTGTTGCGCCTAGCAGATAAGTAGTAGCCGCTAGATTTACAGTCGCGCCTACGGCCGCCGCATCTACACCATTTTGCACCATACCTGCAACACCCACATTAACCGTAGTTGCAGTACCTGTGAGATTACCTGTTAAAGCAATTGGTGCATTGAGATTGGTCGTGAGTGCATTGAGCGCCAAGCTATTTCCAGAAACAGAATTGATTGCTGCATTGACAGTAATTGTGTTGGTTGCGGTGAGGGTGACATTACCCAATCCAAGAGCCGCCACGATTACAGCGCTATTGATAGTGCTAGCACCCGCATTAGCATTAGCGGCGGCTACCGTAGGGTCAATTCCAGCAGCAGCGACCACCGTAATCGAAGTTGGATCAAGCAACCAATTGCCCGATTCACCCTGCGGAGCCGAGGTGTTAACCTGTGCGGTACTGCCCACAATCAGCGTGTTTTTACCAGAAGTCTCAACTAGTCCACCATTACCACCTTGGGTTCCAGCCTTCGCCGTAATCGTGCCATCAAATTTTGTTGTATTATCCGCCCAGATGATTACTTTGCCGCCGTTGCCATTGGTCAATGCATCAGCACTAATCTTGCTGGTTTCATCAACCGTTGTTGATTGAGAAGTAGGCGTTGAGCCAGTACCCTGTAAATCCCCCCCAATCAGCACTGTACCGCCGCCGTTGATTCCATTTGCATTGATGTTGGCGTTTGCTAAGGTGACATTGTTTCCCAAAACTTGAACATTACCGCCGTTGTTTCCCGATACATCTAAATTACCCGATGCGATCGCAGTTCCCGCAGTCTTACCCGTCAGCAAATTTGGTAAATCTACGCCTTTTAATACTGGTGCATTACCAATAACTTGCCGATCTGCGATCGGTAGATCAAAGCTGAGAACACTGCCTTCACTGG
>JAYUSC010000006.1:0-2483 GCA_043755885.1 Pseudanabaena sp.
TACTTAGATTAAAATATTAGGCATTCTTTTCTAAATGACAAAAGTTGTGTAGCACATGGCGAATAAGGGCTTTGGCAGCGCTAAATCTGGATCTAGTCAAGGTGCTAAGCAATTTATACTTGCATTCAAAAAATATTGGCAAGCCAATCCAGATATTAAAAAGGCTCACCAGTTTTTCTCATCCCATTTATCAGAGCTAAATGAGTCCTTATTAGAGTTTTTATCCTCAGCATTTCGCGATCTCACAAAAAATAAAACTTCTCAAGAGCAATATCCAGTAACCGCAGCATTTGTAAACTTTGGTACATCCGTTCAAGAGTTCCCGTTAGGTGATCGCGCTCTCAATCTAGAGTTAAGCGTCACCGCATTACAGCTAGTTCTTAAAGTTTTTACGCGCAACATTTACCCCGAAGAATGGGCAACAACTCAAAACTACTTGGGGATTGCCTACGGTACACGTATACGATGGGAACGTGCCGATAATTTAGAACTGGCGATCAAACACTTTGATTTGGCTTTACAAATTTATATCCACAATGATTTCCCTAATCAATGGGCGATGGTTCAAAGCAACTTAGGATTAGCCTACACAAATCGTATTCGAGGAGATCGTGCTGACAATATTGAGAAAGGGATTTTGCATTATGAGATGTCCCTGAAAGTATACACACATAAAGATTTCCTACAAGATTGGGCAATAATACAAACCAAATTGAGCATTGCCTATTGTCATCGTATACGAGGAGAACGTGCAAATAATATTGAACAGGCTATTGTGTTTTGTGAGTTAGCTTTACAAGTTATAACCCGTGAAAATTCTCCTGAACACTGGGTATTAACTCAAAACAGCCTAGGTGCTGCTTATTGGGAGCGTATATTAGGGGATCGCGCAGAAAATCTTGAAAAATCCATTTCAGCTTATGAACTAGCTTTACAGATTAGAAACTGTAACGATTTCCCGAAAGTATGGGCAGGTATTCAAAACAATTTGGGAAATGCTTATAGAGAGCGTATACGAGGAGAGCGTACAGACAATATTGAACAAGCAATCATGGCTTTTGAATTAGCATTTCAAGTTGACACCTGTGATGCTTTTCCTGAAGACTGGGCATTACTAAAAAATAATCTAGGATTAGCCTACAAAGATCGCATTCAAGGAGATCGCGCTCATAATTTAGAACAAGCGATCGCTGCATTCACTTTGGCTTTGCAGGTTAGAACTCGTGAGGCTAATCCTGAATATTGGGCTATGACTCAACACAATTTGGCAAAGACTTTTAGAGATCGCATTGGTGGCGATCGTGCTGAAAACCTAAAACAGGCAATACATATTTTTAATCAAGCAGCGCAAGTATTTACTCGTGATTCTTTTCCTGAAAAGTGGTCAATTAACCAAGCACATTTAGCAGAAGCATTAATAAAACGGTCAGTCTTAACAGATAATCACACAGATTTAGATACTGCTATTGAACTACTTCAATCAGCACTAGAACTTGCTGTTGTCGGCAGCCCTGACTACATTGATACACAATATCGATTAGGCAATGCCCTCTCCCGTCGGTATGAACATACCCGAAATGCCGCCGAACTAGAGCAAGCAATGCAAGCTTACAAAATTGCGCTAGATGCAATCAACCCAGAACATTACGACAGAAAGCAAATCTGGCAATCTCTACCAACTACACAAGTCATTCTAGGTAGTCGTCTCATCCTAGAAGGAGAATGGCAAGAAGGGCTTCAACTACTGCTCAATAGTCTCACGCAACTTAGTACAAGTGACGATCCACTGGCTCATGCTAATGCCCTCTACCAGACAGGTCGCGCCTATGAAGTCATGGCAGACCTAGACAAAGCCCGACTCTATTACCGCGATGCCCTTCGCCTCTACGACCACTTAAATGATGCCCTTGGCACAACCCAAAGTCGAGCAGGATTAGGCAGCGTCCTCGTATCCCAAGGACATCTTGAAAAGGGAATTAGGGAACTTGCTCAAGCACGAGAAGGCTATTTGCAATTACAAAGTCCTGAACAAGCTCATACAACTGATAATATTTATCAAGCCGCCCAACGCGCCCTAGAACGCCAAGCTACCGAGGTATACGCATGACCACTGCCGACGATATTTTTGATCAAGCTTCTAACAACATTGAGCGACTAGGGCTAACAGAAATCCCATTTACCGAAAGTCCTACTGACCTGCAAAGCGAAACATTACAACGAGTTTTCACTGGAAGAGAAGACAAACTACTGCAAACTTTTAATTTGTTTAAAAGTCGTGAGCGCCGCCGCATCCTAGTATATGGAAGGATTGGCATCGGCAAAAGTGCTTTCTTACTGGAAGTGCTATCGGTCTTGCGCCGTAAAAAGAAGCAGATGTTAACCACATACTGTGCGTTCGCTCATTTTGACAAGGTGAGACGGAATTAAGGCTTATGTGGCTTGAGATGCAGGAGGTAAATGGATTCCGGCAATTTGAGCAAAAC
>JAYUSC010000007.1:0-5744 GCA_043755885.1 Pseudanabaena sp.
GATTATGGTTCTGACGGGTATAGCGCTGATTCCTGTGCAGCTAGGCGAATTATTTAAGCGATTGGTGCAAACTGCGAACCAAAGCGATCGCACAAATGAGATGGCGAAAAAGTCGGTCTGTTCTGGTTGTGGATTGTCCTTGCATGATGCGGATGCAGAGTTCTGTAAAGTATGTGGCACTAAACTATAAGAAAGTCGGTTGGGTGATAACGGTTCATCAAATTGCGATCGCTTGATCGAAAGTGATATCACCATAAACCAAGGCAAGAACTTTGGGCATGTACTGGTCAATCATGATGACATTGGGATAAACTAAGCGCCGCAACAAACCTTGGCTAAGTTCTGCATCCTGCACATCCAAACTAGTCTTATAACGAATCTCTCCATCAGTAAAATCCATCTCGAAATTGCCAATAATCAGACCGAAGTTACACCAAGTCAAGAATTTGGCGGTAATATCTCGTTTTTCCTCTGGAACATTTATTTGCAAAACGGAATAGAAAATAACTTGCTGCTGTTCTTCGACCAACCGCATGTAACATAAATACTTACCGTTTTCTCCTTGATAACCCATTTGTAAAACCGAGTCATCATCTTTCGCAAATGACCAGCGCTCGGTCTCAAAAAAACTAATCGCAACATCTATTAATTTACTCACAATTCAAATTCTCTCTACAAATTTAATGCTAAAAAATTATCAAGGGATAATAAAAAATCTTCGTTCGATTGTGTGTCTAATCCTCAGAAAGGAAAACCCAATACTTATTGGAGAAGTTATCAGAGTACCAGGTTTTCCAATTATCTTTATTTACTTTAGCTCCATCAAATTTAAGATCTACAGGCTTGCCATTATACCGAGTCGGAATTCCTGTTGCCCCTGTTAGAGTTCTGTTCGCAGGATCTAACGTTCCCTTTGTATTTTTGTTTCCTCGATTGTCTACAATACCAACAACTTTGAATGTTGATGGTGGAAAGAGAGCTTCTGATTCCCAAGTTTTTTGACTCAAAGCCTCGATATCTTTAGCGCTCTTGTGATCAATAATAACATAAGCAGTAGATCTTCCTCCTGCAATGAATGAACCTTCTAATGTTTTAGCCGTACTATAAAAAGGAGTGGAGAATCTTTCTCCAATTTTATATTCACCTCTATCAACAGCATAATCACCTCGGTAAAGCGGTCCTTTATAGGATGGTAGTTTACTTAGACCAGATATAGCCTTCTCCCTCAAATCCACAATTGTTTTAGATTTCAATTTGCTATTATTAAATTCAGCATATCGTCCGCCAGTATATGTCGTTAATGCTTCGATTTCTTCTGGTGCTAAGTTGAACAATCCATTGACAAGTTTTTGATCGTCTCTTTTTTTAGGATCTGTGGACTTGTATCGCAGATTTGCGTTGTTATCATCAGGACGGTTTGTACCTGTAATGAGTTTTCCAGCAATGCTGGCTTGAACATTATTGATTAAATCTTCCACACCCCTGAGTCTGGTTTTTTCCTCTTCAGAGATAACCGAATTGGCAATAGTTGGATGGTAAGCCTTAACCAAGTAAGCTAGTAAAGAATCTGCTACTTTTGAGCCACCTAGACCACTCTTCAATTTCCGTAAACTGGGGTTAGTTGTGAGAGTCCTATAAACTTCTTTGTTCTCATTAACATCTGTTGGGAGCTTGAATTTAGCACTACTTACAGCTTGAATTAGTTCGTGAAAAAATGGCAATTGTTGTGAACCTAGCCCCATAACTAGTGCTTCAGGTGCGCCCATAAGCGTTAGTCTTGTTGTTCTGACTCGATCTAAAATCGACTGAACAATTGCTTTCTTTTCTTTTTTAGATCCTGCTTGAAATAATCTTGACTTGGAGTTGCTAATGTAATCTTGACAGTTTGTTTCTAGTGTCCCTAAACTTGTCAGTTCGAGTTGCTGGTCAAAGTTATCAGGATCGGCTTTTTTCTGCTTCATAAGGTCTTCATACTTAGAAAGCTCACCTAAAATCGCCTTGTATTTAAGGCTCTTGCCGCTATCAACTTTAGACATTCCCATATGAGCTGTTAAAGAAGCAACTGTTGGGAGATCTCCTGCTAGTTGATCTTGTTGTTGTGCTAGCCCTCCATACTTCTTCGCAGTAAGGGCATTTTTATATTCATCACTCAAGAAATCCGCAGGAAATGCGTTAATGCCACCTAATTTTTTGATTTCGTTGGGTTTGAGTGGCAAGAGGGTTTCATACCCTTTTGGACCTTCAATGTAGTCGGTTAAACCATATAGCTTAGCAGCATACATAATCTCATAGTAGCTATGATCTTTGGCGGGCAGCATGGATCCAAGAGAGGCGAGGCGGAGTTTCTCTAGTTCTGGTTTCTTGAGATTGAGGTGTTGCGCTGCGTGCATATACATATCTGTAGAACCAGACAAACCTCCTAACAGCAACACATTGATATCATCAGCGCTTTTTTTCAGTTTGTCCCCGATTTTGTAATTGAGATAGCCTGGTGTCCACTGCAACTTCTTTTTAGCAACTTTCTGCATTAATAGTATTCTTTTCTGCTCCTGATCTCGCCCACGATCCTTGGAGTCTGCGGTTTTCCACTTGTTTCCAACTTTTGTAGTCTCTTTGTTTTTTAAAGCCTGTGCTTCCTCTGGAAAAGCTGCTTTCAGTTCTTGATAGCTCAGGGCTTGTTGCTTGCTAGCAATACTCTCAGGAGTTAGTTTGATTTTTGCAGATTCACGATTAAAAGACTCGTTGTCATTGCTTTTTCGATCTTGATTCTGGATCGGATCTTTCCTTTTTAGATAATTAAAAGTTTCTCGTTTTCCAGATTTCTCGTTGAGACCTATATCGGGTTGTGCTTCTTCAATAGATTTGGTGTTAAGGTTTAATTTATTCCATTCGGCTTCTTTGGTCTTTGCTGGCTGGTCTAATGGATCGGCAGTCTTTGCCGCAGACAAATCTTGAAAGGTTTGTTCTAACATTGCAGCAAACTGACCATTGCGGAGTGCGAAATAAAACATGGTCATTTTTTCACGCAAGTTTCCGCCCTCTAGCGTTTTCTTGATCGAGTCTGCGCTGTTTTTGACAGCGCCCATGGTGCTCTGCTTGTCTTTTGTTTCCGTTCCAAAAGTACTAATTAGTTGCTTGTCTACCGTGTTATATCCAAGCTGAGTGTAAGTGTCTACTATCTGCTTGAGTTTAGCCAAAATGATATCTGCACCTGCGATCGAATCTTTATGAGTAGCTAAAGCATTCCCTAGGTTTTCTTCAAATTTTTGAGCTTCTTGTTTGTAAGTAGTTTTGGCACTAGTATCTATTTCCTGTTTCTGTGCAGGTTTAAGCGTAGCATAGCTTTCCCCAGCTCGTTGAATGGTGATATTACTTGCCTGTACCACTGTTTTTGTCTCAGCACTTTTTTGTCGTTTAGGCTGTAGTTTCTCTTTTCGTGTAACACTACCATTCTGTTGCACCACATGAGTTAACTCATGTGCAATCAATTCTTGTCCATCTTTACTGCTGGCGTTGTATGCACCTTGCCTAAAGAACACATCTTGCCCTGTAGTAAATGCCCTTGCTTGAATTGATTTATTTAATTGATCAGATTGAGAATCTGTGTGAACCTTTACACCGCTAAAGTCCGCCCCCATCGCTTGACCCATCTTGGTTTGCAAACCAGCATCTAGCGATTGACCACTACCCCGCGCACTCTGAATCGATGACTCTAAATCAGTCGATGCTTCTCCCCCACCAAGACTTTCGCGTCTCTGAACCAAAGACTTCATTTGTAGTTCTTCATCTTCTTCCATCGACTCGTCTCGTTGGACAGATTGATTCTGCGTTGGCGAATTTATCTGCTGAACGACTTTAGATGCAGTAGCGCCCGCTTCCTGCTCATACTTATCATTTGGCTCACCGATATTTAGCTTGGTTTGGATCGCCATGTGCTTCGATGCGATCGCATTCAAGCGGTGATGCGGTTTTCTCTGGACTGGCGGATTAGACGACTCAGTGCTGCGCTGATTAATTAGTTTTTCTAGAAAGTTCTCAGTGTATCCAGATGGTCGAAATTTAGCATCTTCATCCAAATCTGTCTGTAGAGGCGCAAAGCCTCTAGTTTGTAAATATGAAGCTGTGGGTTGGACTGGAATCGTGGATTGAGATGGCTTTTTTTCGTAATCGTAAGTGCGCTTCATGCCGTTACCCCTAAATAAGTTTACTTACTGAAACACGCTGATACATTTGATATTGCATATTCTCGCATAGTCAGAAAGAATTTAACAACCATTTTGATTAGACCTGCGGAAAACAAAAGTAAAGTATAGAGGCAATCTATCGTAATCGTGTACCTGCAAACGACGAGATGAGCTAAAACATCAACCGCACTGAAGCAATTACGTGATTAGCGACGAGTTCTATCTCATCAAAAGTGTTAAATCTGCCAATCCCAAAACGAATGGAAGCATAAGCTAGTTCCTTAGAATGTCCTAGACAGGTAAGCACATGAGAAGGGTCAGTCTTGGCGGAAGTACAAGCAGAACCAGAAGAGACCGCGACAACTGGCTGCAAAGCTAGCATTAAGGCAGCTCCATTAATTCCTGTAAAACTAACATTTAGATTACCTGCGAGTCGTTGCGTTGGATGTCCATTGAGAGTAATGCGATCGAGTTCGCTCAATCTTTGCCATAAATGTTCGCGCAGAGATAGAGCTTTTTGCTGCTCTGAACCTTGATCTGCGATCGCAATTTCGAGAGCCTTGGCAAAGCCGACAATCTGCGGCGTGTAGAGAGTGCCAGAGCGCATTCCTCGCTCATGTCCGCCGCCATGTAACTGGGGCGCAAGATTTACTTTGGGGCGACGACGCACATACAAAGCACCGATTCCCTTTGCGCCATAGATTTTATGGGCTGTCAGCGACATCAGGTCAATCTGCATCGCGTTTACGTCAATCGGGATTTTGCCGATCGCTTGAGCGGCATCGCTATGAAATAAGACTTGGTGATCATGACAGATTTGACCAATTTTTGCGATCGGTTGCAGCACCCCAATCTCGTTATTCGCCGCCATTACTGAGACTAAAATTGTATCGGTACGAATTGCTGCTTCCAGTTGCTGTAGATCAATTAAGCCATCAGATGTGACTGGTAAATAGGTAATCTCGAAACCAAGGGATTGTAAATAGGCACAGGGATCAAGCACGGCGCTATGTTCGGTTTGCACGGTGATAAGATGCCGCCCTTTTTGGTGGTAGGCTTCTGCCACGCCCTTAAGCGCCAGATTATTCGCTTCGGTTGCACTACTGGTAAAAATAATTTCTGCGGGTGTCGCATTGATTGCATTTGCGATCGCTTCACGCGCCAACTTGACTGCCGCTTCTGCTTCCCAGCCATAGAAATGCCCAACACTTGCTGCATTACCAAATGACTCACGAAAATATGGCAGCATCGCCTCTAACACCCGCTCATCGACGGGTGTTGTGGCATGACAATCTAGATAAATTGGTCTTTGCATGGAGCCTTAACGATTAAAGAGGGCGCGATGCGCCTCCTTTGATTGTATTTTGTTGTCTAACTGGCGTTACATGGAACCCTCACCCCCCAGCCCCCTCTCCCGCAGGAGAGGGGGAGCAAAACCCTAATATTTTCTTGTTCCCCTCTCCTGCGGGAGAGGGGCTAGGGGTGAGGGCTTCAGAAACTTCCAAGTAACATCAGTTAGCTTACTAAAACAACGATACTTTCAAAATCTTGGAGAGCATT
>JAYUSC010000008.1:0-14222 GCA_043755885.1 Pseudanabaena sp.
CAAGCTTTAAATGTCCCGCAGATTTTAATTGGATTAATCATTCTACCGATCGCATTTTATTTTGTACAGTGGATTCCACATCTCATCATTAATCCCGAACGCGATATTTGGGAACTGCACGATCAGATCCTTGGCTTTCATCAAAAACTAGGGCTTGGCAAAACCGAACCAGTCCATCCCTACTGTTCGCCTTGGTGGAGTTGGGTTTTATTAACTCGTCCCGTCGCCTACTTTTTTCAGATGCGCCCCAATAGTATGGTGCAATTTGTTCATGCGATGGGTAACCCCTTGTTATATTGGCTCAGTGCGATCGCGTTAATGGGCTGTCTCACATTTTTAGTTGCCTCAAAGTTAAGGTTCCCGCCTAAGTTTATAACTCAAATAAATCTTGAGAAGCACTCAACATTATTCTGGTTCACATTTTATGTAACCAGTAGTTTTCTGGCTCATTGGTTACCTTGGAATCTCAGTAAACGTTGCATATTTTTGTATCACTATATGCCCGCCTCAGTTTTTGCCTTTGCCGCCCTTGCGTTGGTGGTGTCGCTAATGTGGCGATCGCCATTACCAGAATTGAGGGTAATTGGGGCTGGGGTTTTTGGGATGATTGCGATCGCATTTATATTTTGGTTGCCACTTTATATCGGTTTACCGATCTCCTCAGGTTATTTGCCCGTGCTAATGTGGTTACCTAGCTGGCTCTAAGTTCTTAGAGATGCCCCCCACGGCGTTTCTCTAAAGCAACGATAAGGTAAGCTAAGTTATCTCCTTGTTTGCAGTTCGGGAAATATGCAAAACTTTCGCAACTATTATGAAATCCTCGGTGTACCGAAGACGGCTACGGCTGACGAACTTAAGCGCTCCTATCGCAGGTTAGCGCGGAAATATCATCCCGACCTGAATCCAAATGATAAAGCCGCCGAAGAGCGCTTTAAAGACATTGGTGAAGCCTACGAAGTCTTGTCCGACACCACCAAACGCCAGCAATACGATCGCTTTGGGCAATATTGGAAACAAGGCGGATTTCAAGGTCAGGGAGGAAGACCGCCTGCACCGCGAGAGCAATATACGCCAGACTTTGAGCGTGGTGGCTACACAGGTGATGTGGATTTTAGCCAATACAACGACTTCCAAGAATTTGTCGATCAATTACTAGGTAAATTTCGTACCAATGAACGCGCCCAAGATACAGGCGGCGCATCATCCTATCGCACCAACACTCAAGCCCCACCCCGCCCCACCGCACGTCGTGACTCGGAAGCCTTATTAGAGTTACCCCTCGAACGCGCCTATGTCGGTGGTCGCGAACGCATCCGCCTCGAAGATGGGCGATCTCTAGAAGTGAATATGCCCGCAGGTGTGCTTTCAGGGCAAAGAATCCGCCTCAAAGGTCAAGGTGCATCAGGCGGCGATCTCTATCTCAAAATTACCCTCAAGCCCCATACATTTTTCACGCTCGAAGGTTCCGATATTCGCTGTCAACTTCCAATTTCACCGAGCGAGTCTGTCCTTGGCATTCAAGTAGAAGTTCCAACCCTAAGCGGCTTAGTGAAGCTAACGATCCCCCCTGCGGTCAAGTCTGGACAACAGTTGCGACTCTCTGGCAAAGGTTTCCCCAAAGATGCGCGAACCTTTGGCGATCAATATGTGGAAGTCCAGATCGTCGTTCCTAAAACTCCCAGCAAGCGTGAACGAGAGCTATACGAACAGTTACTAGAAATCCAATCCTTCGATCCTCGCGAAAATTTACCAAAAAAATAAATGTTTAATGGGCGCAAAGCGCCCGTCCTAAAAGTCATATGTCTACTATTATTTACGTCAACCAAGCCTGTATTGAGTCGCTGGATATTACGCCTGCCAAAATTGCGATCGCGAAGTTATTAGCAAATTGGGATGAAACACCTGACTGCGATCGCGCCTTTCAAATCGAACTTGTCTGGAATAAGGAAGACGGCGACCCTCGCGAACTATCAGAAATCTCCGAAGTCCGTCTCTGGTTTGTGCGTCTCGATGCCACCTATCCTTGGTTTAGCTATCTCCTCGATTGGCGCTCAGAACTCAGTCGCTATGCAGCGATGCTAGTTCCCCATGAGTTTAAGCGCGAAGGCGATGGCTATGTCTTGCAATACAATCCTGAATCCTTGGAGCTTTTTGTGATGCAGAAGGTGTTCACAATTTCGCTCTGGCTCAAGTCACGCGGCATTGACAGCACAGCAAAGCTACAACAAATGACTCAAAGCCTTGGCTACGAAATTGATTCAGCATTTTTTAATCTTTTGTAGATTCGAGAGTATTACTCATTAAGGTTTGCTATGGAAATCAAACAAAAACAGAAAATTTATAGCAAATCTAATTTTAATAAATATCGAGTTATTGATTTATTTGCTGGTATCGGCGGTATAAGAATTGGTTTTGAGCAGGCTTTTGGAGAAAATCAAAAATTTGTTTTTGCATCTGAAATAAATACATTTGCTCAAAAAACATACTTAGCTAACTTTGGAGAAGAGCCTTTTGGAGATATTACTGAAATAGATGAAAATGATATACCAAGCTTCGATATTTTATTAGCTGGATTCCCTTGTCAACCTTTTTCTAATGCAGGATTAAAAAAAGGATTTGATGATTCTAGAGGCACTTTATTTTTTGACATAGCAAGAATTGTAAAACATCATCAACCTCAAGTTGTATTTTTAGAAAATGTAAAAGCATTTAGAAACCATAACAAAGGCAATACTTATAAAGCTGTTGAAACTACGCTTAAAGAGTTGGGATATAGTGTTTATAGTCAAGTATTAAATGCCAAAGATTTTGGCGTACCCCAAAATAGAGAACGGATTTACATAATTGCTTTTCTAGACAACGTAGATTTTGTGTTTCCAACACCACCAAAATATAAAACTAAATTGGGAGATATATTAGAAGTAAATATCGATTCCAAATACACTATATCTGATCGACTCTGGGACGGACATCAACGCAGAAAAATTGAACATAAAGAAAAAGGTAATGGATTTGGCTACTCTTTATTCGATGAAGATTCTGAGTATACGAGTACTATATCTGCAAGATATTACAAAGATGGTTCAGAAATTCTAGTCGCCCAAAAAAATACCAATCCCAGAAAAATTACACCGAGAGAAGCGGCTAGATTACAGGGGTTTCCCGAAAATTTTTCTATAGTAGTGAGTGATACTCAAGCCTATAGGCAGTTCGGTAATAGTGTATCTGTACCTGTAATTAAGTCAGTTGCTAAATCTATATATAACTCTTTACTAAAAAAACAAATAAATGACAACTAATAAAATAGAGATAGATAACGATAAGTTTGACATCAATTTAAAGTTTTACTTTTTCTTAAAACATTTAGTGAAATCAAAACTAACACCCAGTCAAATATCGGGAACATTAGAAATATGTGGTAATCCTAATCTGAATAGTTGGATTGATTGTGTACGACGAATTGAAAGACTTATAGAAACATTCTCTGGACAAAAAAAGAAAGACGAATACTCAATTGTAATTGAGCTAATACAAAGCGATAAAGATTTACAATTATTTGTTTTTAGCTTAAATCTTTATGCAATGAAAGATTTACTTTTGGCAGAAGCAAAACTCAAAAAATCAATCATGGGTAATCGTTTAGCTTCTTTGCATCCATTATCTTTAGATTATGACAAATTATCTGTTCTCAATCCATACTCAACAAGAGTAAATGGAGCTTTGCTATCTCTAATATTTTTTGAAAAACTTGAATCTGGAATATCTGATTTCATGTCTTCTGAGGTAGAGCAACTTTTAAAATCTTTGTCAGATAATGCTATCAATTTAAGGGAACAAGGTGTTGAGCCTAACCAGATATTTACACTAATATTCAACGAAAGTGTTAATCAATCAATTATTTCGGATTCTGGATCAAACTATGAAGATAGAATATTTTCAGTTTTGATTAATGATGTAGGTATTGAGAAAGAAAAGATAACTAAAATTCATGATAATAAAGATGCAAGTACGGAATATGACTTCTTTTTTAAACTTGAAGACGATAGAAACTATGGAATAAGTGCAAAAAGAACATTAAGAGAGAGATACAAGCAATTTATAAAAACTGCTCTTACTGGTGATATTGACGTGATGATAACTATCACTATAGGAATGGATTTGACTTTAGCTAAAGCTGAAACAATACGAGCGCATGGAATTTATATTTTTGTTGCAAATGAAGTGTATGACAATCGACAAGATTTGATTAGTTTGGATGGGATCTTTCCTGTCAGAGAATTAACACAAGAAACATTTTTAAGTCTATAAGATCATAAAATTTAAATGTATGGAATTCTTAATATGCGTACATTGCTAAAGCCCTCAGAGTTTCTCCCCAAAGGAATGCGAATCCAGCAAATTAACCAACTCACTCTATTTAAATTTACCGATGAACTAGGCGATCGCCTCCAAACCTTGCTCGACAAGAAAAAAGCAGATGCACTTACGGCTACAGAAAATCTTGAGCTAGAAGCGATCGCAGAGCTAGACGAGATTTTTAGCTATATTTATGGGGCAATATCCAGAATACATACTCCTCATAGCCAAGCAAAGTAGGTTAATTGCTGAACAAGCGATGCAATATGCCAGAATATAAGTAGTTAACTACAAGCTTATATTTACAAGCTGATCGGCAATGTCTGCAATTTCTATCAAAGTCCCCAAGCAAAAGCTCAAGAATCCGCCACTGCAAGTCCATACCCTAGGCGATCGCGTTTTGCGCCAACCCGCCAAGCGCATTAGCAAGGTAAACGACGAAATTCGGCAGATTGTTGTCGATATGCTGCAAACCATGTATAGCAACGATGGCATCGGGCTTGCCGCGCCACAGGTGGGGATCAATAAGCAATTACTGGTTATTGACCTCGAACTCAAAGATGAGAACATAGCGCCCTTAGTGATGATCAATCCTGAAGTGAAATCTTCGGGTGGTGACCTGATTACTGGCGAAGAAGGCTGTCTGAGCGTTCCTGAAGTATTTCTGGATGTCGTGCGCCCTGATCGTGTTGAGGTGTCCTATCGCGATGAAGATGGTAGACCCAAGCATCTTGTTGCTGAAGGTTTGCTCGCAAGGGTAATTCAGCATGAAATGGATCATTTGAATGGAGTCTTGTTTGTCGATCGCGTTAAAAATGCGATCGCACTCAACAAAGAGCTTAGCGCTCATGGCTTTGCGACTAAGGATGTCCAAGCGATTAGATAGTAACAGGGCGGCTTAGCCGCTTTGTTAAAGGAGTTTTGAGGTAGTTAATTGTGCGGATTAGATATATATTTCGTGTCGCTAAAACCTTATTCTCAACCTACTATGCTTACATGCTCGAATATCGAGCCGAACTTTTCATTTGGTTATTATCGAATTCTCTACCATTTATTTTGATGGGTGCATGGCTCAAAGCTTCAGAAACTGGCAACTTTGGGTTCACGGCGTTGGAGTTTATTCGTTATTTCTTAGCGGTGTTTGTCGTAAGGCAATTTAACATCGTTTGGGTGATCTGGGACTTTGAGAGAGAGCTACTTTCAGGACAACTCTCACATCGTCTACTACAACCAATTGACCCATTTTGGCATCATTTGATGGGTCACATTGCTGAGCGGTTTGCGAGATTGCCGATGCTTGTGATTTTGATCGCGCTATTTTTTGTTCTCTATCCGCAATCATTCTGGATTCCTGCATGGTCAACTGGTGTGCTGGCGACATTTATTGTCGCGATCGCATTTTTATTGAGATTCCTGATTCAATATACTTTCGGACTTTTATCGTTTTGGACAGAGCGAGCTAGTGCGATCGAGCAGCTCTGGTTTTTGACCTATATCTTTCTGTCAGGAATCATTGCCCCTCTAGATGTATTTCCACCACTAGTTCGCGATATTGTGATGTGGACACCTTTTCCTTATATGGTCTATTTTCCTGCGGCGCTGTTGGTGGGTAAAGCAGTGGATGTCTGGCAAGGGATTGGGGTGATGGCAGGATGGATGGGGATTTTCTTTGTTGTCAGTCGTTGGCTATGGCGTAAAGGGCTTAAGCAATATTCTGGCATGGGAGCTTAAAAAGCGTTATATTCTCGAACATATAATTAGCATCACAGAGGATCGACAATTATGAAATGGGATGAAATGCGCGAAAGCGATAACGTAGAAGACCAGCGCGATGGTTCGGATGAAGCCTCTGAACCATCTAACTTAAGCTCATCGCCACTGGGAATGCTAGGAGGGCTAGGAGGTTTAGGTGCTGGGGGGATTGCGATCGCAGTTATCGTTGGGCTAATTTTTAAGGTTGATCCGTCTCAGATTTTAAATTTGATTGGTGGCAACAATAAAACTGCACCTGCACCACAAGCCCTAGTCAAAAAGCCAATCAAAGACCACGACTCGGCTTTTGTGAAATCTGTTCTTGGTGATACTGAAGATACATGGAATCGTATTTTTAAGCAGCAACTAAAAACTAACTATCAAGCACCGAAATTAGTCTTGTTTGATGGTGCTGTAAATTCGGCATGTGGATCAGCAAAAACATCGGCGGGACCATTTTATTGTCCTGCTGACAAAAAAGTATACCTAGATATGGGCTTTTTTAGATATCTAGAAGCTACGGCTGGTAATGATGCTGACTTTGCAAGAGCCTATGCGATCGCCCATGAAGTTGGTCATCACATTCAAAACTTGCGTGGCACATCAGGGCAGGTCAGACAGTTGAAATCTACTGCAAGTAAGGCTAAAGCTAATGAACTATCGGTGCGGATAGAACTGCAAGCGGATTGTCTGGCGGGAGTTTGGGGGCATTTCACAGCTCAGCGGGGCTTGATCTCTGATCAAGATGTGACTAAAGCTCTCAATACCGCCACTCAGATCGGCGACGACTATTTACAGAAACAATCTAAGAGTGGTCATGTTATTCCAGAATCTTTTACCCATGGTACTTCAGAACAACGGGTAACTTGGTTTAAGCGTGGTTTAAGCACAGGTGACATCAACCAATGTGATACTTTTGAACCCAATAAATTATAAAAGAAGGACGCGGAGCGTCCTTCTTTTATAATTCTTGATCCGTCCATGATTTAGGATCTTCTAATGGTTCCAAATGCGTGAGAACATTCATATGTGGCAAGGCATTACAGATCGCAGATTCAATCTCTTCACATAAATCATGTCCCTGTTGTACTGACCAAGCCCCTGAAACCAGAATATGAAAAGATACAAACCTTCTTGCACCTGCCATTCTGGTGCGAATTGCGTGAAACTGGACTTGATTGCGATCGTAAGCAGACAGAATCTCATTGATCATTTGTCGCTCTTCTAAAGGGATAGAAGCATCTAATAGAGCCGAGCCACTTTCTTGGATCAGCTTTACGCCAGTCCAAACAATATTGACGGCAACTAATATAGCAATTAAGGGATCAAGAATTAGCCAACCTGTTGCTGAAACTAATAATAATCCGAGGATTACTCCTACAGAAGTCCAGACATCAGTGAGTAAGTGATGAGCGTCAGCCCTCAAAGTAATTGAGTGGAGACGTTTACCTGCTCTAAACAATATGAACGCAGTTCCTCCATTAATTGCTGATGCGATTAATGAAAGTACTAGACCAATACCAAGCTGTTCGATCGGTTGAGGATTTAATAATCTAGGGATCGCCGCGATCGCAATACTCACTGCCGCCACTAAAATTAATGCGCCTTCAAAGCCACTCGAAAAATATTCAGCCTTAGAATGCCCAAATACATGCTCTTCATCGGGGGGCTTGGCAGCATAGGTTAACGCCCATACTGCCCCGATCGCCGCGACAAGATTAACTCCTGACTCCATAGAATCTGATAAAAATCCCACCGAATTAGTCAATAGATATGCACCTAATTTCAGTGCGATCGTTGCGATCGCAGCACCAATCGAGAGAAATGCATAATAACGAGCAGATTTATTTTGCATAAGTAACATGCCCGAAGTATCGGTTTAAGAATTGCTTGAAAAATTAGATGGCGCGATCGCAACTCACCCACCCAAACTGCGATCGCCCCAATCGCCTATAAATTTCTTGTGGTGTGCGATCGCAAAATTGAACTATTAAGCTCTTTGTCTTTGGGCAATTTGCATGAGCATCCGCAGCGCTTCATTAACTGAGTCACTTGTTGGAAATGCTTGAGCAACGTCAGGATCGAGTAATACTATGTTTGCTCCTGTTCTATAGCGATCGACATATTTTCCTCTTACGCCATCTTTCATTGTGCTAAAGTCATATTCAGGACGTAATTCGTCTTCTAGCTCTTGATTACTCTCCATCTTCATAAAATCTCCGCTCATTTCGGGTTGCCTCTCGTGCGCTGATAATCCTCACACAATCTGATTGATCTGTGTGAGGGACTACTAAAATACGGTTAGCACTGGATAAACCAATGATAACGTAACGTTCTTCACCGTAAGAGTGATCTGGGTCAGGGAATGTCACAGATAAAGGATCATTAAAAACAGTGGAGGCTTCATTGAATGAAACACCATGCTTTTTTATGTTTCCGTTTGGTTTGTCTGGGTTCCATTCAAACTGCATTTAACCAATACTTATAGCTGTGCTTCAAGTTCTAATTTTATCACCTAATCTAATTGCAACTCACCCACCTAATTCAAACTGCGATCGCCCCAATCGCCTATCGATTTTTTGTGCTGCGCGATCGCAACTCATCTACCTAAACTGCGATCGCACTATGATTCCTAAGTTATGTTAGCTTTATGTTACGTAATTTTATGACTAGAACTAAGGTTAAGCCATGTTAACTACAGAAGCTTCTACACAAATAAATGTTAGACAGGCTTTAATCCAAGAAATTGATCAGACTTCAGAATCTCTTTTAAACGAAGTTCTAGACTTTCTTTTGTTTAGTAGAGCAAAACATTCACCAGTAAAGCTAGACATACAGACATATGCTGGTGAATTAGTAGAAGATTATGATGATCCTAAAGAAAAAATCTTAGAAGATTTGCGTCAGTCTTTAGAAGATGCTAAAGCAGGTAGAGTTCACGATATTTCTGAACTTTGGGATGGGATTGATGTCTAGTGATGATTTTAAATCGAAGATTCAGTTTACAGATGTTTTTAAGCGTCAGGTTCGAGATTTAGCAAAGCGCTATAGACGGATTAAATTTGACATTCAACCAGTTTTGGATCAACTTCAGAGTGGTGACTTAGTTGGCGATCAGGTTCAAAATATTGGATATACAGTAGTTTAAAGTTCGCATCAAAAATAGTGATATTCAGAAAGGTAAAAGTAGGGGATATAGGCTGATGTACTATACTAAAACTTCTAAGAATATTTTATGTGTTTTGATCTACTCGAAATCTGATGAGGACAATGTAACATCATTGGAAATCAAGAAAATTATTCAAGAATTTCATGATTAATATTTTTAATGAGAATAATTTATCGCAATTTCACCCACCCAAATCAAACTGCGATCGCCCTAATCGCTTATCGATTTTTTGTGCTGTGCGATCAGAATATCCCTATGGAAAATTTTTGTAAAATCCTTCTCGACTTTCTATTTTGAGGATTTGAATAACTTCGCCATCCCAGAAAATTCCGATACGGTAGTTGTAATCAAATTTAATTCGATAGTATCCTGAAAAGCCTTTTAGGGATTCAAGATCGGGTATTTCAGCTAATGCCTTAGATGTTCCAATCGCTTCAATACATTTTCTGACTTTTGCTAGAACCTTCTGGTCGTTAATTTTATCTAAATCTTTTTTGAAGCGCTTGGCAATTTGATATCTCATTGAGGAAGACTCTCTAGAAAAGATTGAGATTCAAACTCAGACAAAAAACCTTCTTTACGAGAATTTTCACAAGCTGTATAAAGGATAAAATCTTCTAATTCTGAAGAATTGTCTTGCAACAACATTTTTAGAAACCCTTGGCGAATTTCTTGAGGTAAGGTCTGAAATAGGCTATAAAAACCTACGCTAGTTTGCAAAGATTCTGTGATTTCTGCCTGACTCATGGTTGTTTAATCCCTTGTTCTACACAATCCATATTTAAATTATATCGCTATCAAGCTTATAAAAGAAGATCGCCCCAGCACCAATAAATTTCCTGTTCGCTACAACAACCAGTTTTATTCAAAAAAATTAGGTGCATTACATTTCAGTAACGCAACCTACAAGATCGGCGATCTCGTTATCATCACAGCAATTGTGATGATAACGAGATTAGGTAAATTCTTTCTTGGAAATCGCCTAACGGCTTGTCCTAAAGTCAGAGCCTCTGCAAGGTACATCCTTTCTAAATTGATCGGCTGATATTTCAATTTCTCCACCTGCTCTTGTAGCAGTGAACCACTCAAGATTTGATACATAGTGTCTGCAAAGCTGTCCGTCTCGATTAGGAAAAACTAGCGCTCCAGGTTCTCCTGTTGGCGCGTAGGCTCTAACTCTCCCATTGCAGGGAATGTCAGCAACAATTGGAAATGAATCAAGCACACTAAGAAAAGCACTAGAAGCAAGTGGTTTCGTGGGAACGCTACTCCATAAACTGCGTAGTCTCATACATCCAAGTGCGTAAGACTCGCCGCGACCAAAAAAAGTGGCAATTACTGGCTGCCCTTCCGCTTGATAAATAAAATCAGGAATACCATTGTTAGGAATTTCTGCAAAAGATGCAGTAGGAGCTAACACAACAGTAGAAGTTGCCGTAATACCAAAAAAAGCGCAGGACATCAGTAATTTTAGAATTTTCATTTTCTGGGATTATTTTAGAATGATTATTGATTTACAATATGCATCCTAAATGAACTTATAAAGAATTAAAAGCGGAAAAAGACGGATCGCTAAAAAACTTAATTAATTTGAAGCGGAAAAGACCGTTATGGTCGGAGTGATATGAGTTAGGTGCATATTGCTCTGAGCAATGAATAAACACTGAATTATGAAATTGTTATTACATCCGCATAGTCTAAAATCTTTGTATCCATTGTCACCAAAGGACAATCATAAACTTTAGCTGTAACTGTGATAATTTGATCGGCGGGATCGCGATGAAAATTGACTAACTGAGTGGAAGTAATGGCAATTTGAGGCGTGAGATCTAGCAATTGAAATGCTGGATAAGACAAAGCTTTTTCAAACCATTCTGAAATTTCACAGGGTAGAGTCAAACGATTGTATTCGACTAATTTCGCAATTTCCCAACAGGACATGACGCTAATGCCAATAGTTAAAGATTCATGACTTTCAATGGCTATTCTGGCAGGTTGACTAAGTTTCGGATCGCCATGTACCCACCAAATCCAGATATGTGTGTCTAATTATGATCATGCCATGACTTCCCAATCAGCAATTGCTACAGGTTGCATAGGATCGATATATTCGACTGGTAACCCGCGTAAAGGATACTTTTTGATGGCAGAGGATTTGTAATTAGCCAAGCCAAAGACCTGCAATAGTTTCAAAGCTTTTTCTAGCTCGATCGCAGACATTTTATCAAGTTCATTAATCAACAATTCTTTTACAGTCATGATTTAGTTACCGCTTGTTTTAAGTTGTTTAAGAAAGCATTTAAGAATTGACAGCAATAAAATTTCTAAGCATTTTGCGAATCAAAGCTATATAGATAAACGACTCTGAGGTGTTTTCATAAAATTCATAATCCTTGCTCAGCCTGCGATATTTACCTATCCAAGCAAAGGTTCTTTCCACTACCCAACGCTTTGATTCCACAACAAAACCTTTCTGCTCTTCAGCCCTTGTGCTTACTTCCCAAATGCAACCAAAGTTGTCTTTAACCCATTGGGTTATGTCCTCGCCAGAGAATCCCTTGTCAACTAATATTTTTTGTAATCGGCTCAGTGGATATTTCAGACTTTCTAATAGTCGCATCGCCCCTGCTCTCTCACCAATATTTGCTGAGCATACCATTGCCCCGAACACTAACCCCAATATATCAACCATAATGAACCGCTTACGACCTTTGACCTTTTTACCACCATCAATACCTCGACTACCTGCACTGTCCATTGTTTTAACACTTTGACTGTCGAGGCTTAATAGACTAGGTGTTGCTTCTCGACCATCCGCTAAGCGTACTTGTTCGCTAATCTGACGATTGATTTGAGCTATAACTCCTGTTCTTGTCCACCTTTGGAAGTAGAAGTAGACTGTTGAATATGGTGGAAAATCATGCGGCAGATTTTCCCATGTACAACCATTCTTGGTTATGTAGAAAATCCCATTCAGCACTTCCCGAAAATCTGTTTTTGGTGGTCTCCCCAATTTTGACGGTTTAGGCATCATTGCGGCAATTATTTCCCACTCTTTGTCTGATAAATCGGTATTATAGGGTTGGCGCATCTTTTCAGGTTGATACTAGACTTCATCAGTATTTATACCTGTTTTGATGCGCCCTTGCATTCTTAAATGCTTTCTAAGTGGGCGATCGTTCTTATTCGACTATTTTACAATCAGTACGAGATAAAAATTCTTGATAAGGCGGAGAAAAGCGGGGAAAGACGGTTATAATCGGACTTGTGGATTTATGGCTTTGTAAGTATGGACGTTAAAGAGTTGCTGAAATTTGTTGATGAGAGTATGTTCACGAAGACGGGGAAAAGACTTAATGATTTGCAGCGTCAGGTGATTGAGGGAGCGCTGAAGCATCAGAAATATGTTGATATTGCAGATGGATTTGAGAAGAGCGAAGGTCATGTTAAAGATACTGGTTATGAGCTTCTGCAAATGCTTTCAGATATTTTTGAAGAGCCAGTTAGTAAAGGGAATCTTAAATCTGTTTTAGAAAGACAGAGAAGTACAACTTTCAACGTTAGTAATGGAAGTGTAGGGAATGTTGGAGATGTTATTAATTGTGTAAATTTTAATAGCGATCGCAATAAACCCAAATCAGATCAAGTTCCATTAGAAAAGCCTGATTCTCAACAAGATAAGCAAATATCCAAAATCAAGAGATTGCAAGATCTCGGCTTAACCCATGATGAAATCGCGGAATTGTTAGAAATCCCTTTAGAATCAATTACAAGTTAAAGTTTAGAAGAGTTTGCCTAATTACTGAGTAACTTCTCATACAGCCAAAACTAACCTTAAAACAATTCTTCCCAGCGAAAAGTCACATCAGGAAAAGCTAGCATTGATCACTTATCATTCTGCTCATAGCGATTTATCTGTTTATACCCCGATACTGATGGTTGCGAATATCCCTCGATCGCTTTTTTGTTCACTTCAAATAACCACACCTCAGGAATCCCAACTGATGCGTAAAGTGGCATCTTGACTTCGCGATCGTAGGCGATCGTGCTGTCGGCAACTTCGATAATCAACAAGATATCTGAAGGAGTTGGTAATCCGTCTTCATAAAAATCTGTGCATCGCATTGCCAAGACCACCCACCACTTGCTGATTGACATAAAAATATTGTGCCATTTGAACGTTTGATCGAGTATAAAAGTCTAAACCCACTAAACTATTGACGTGATTTTCATGCAATCAGAAAAAGAGCTAGAACCAAAGGAAGTGGATATTACCAATGATCTATCCGATTTCCCTGATGAGCTTGATCGCCCTAAAAAAAAGTTTATGGGCAAATGGAGATGGCGGATTGCCATTGTCTTAATTATTGTGGCTGTTGGCGGCGGTAGTTACTATGCCTATACGCAGCTAATTGCACCTATCAATAATCAATCAACCCGTAAACGCGATCGCACAGTGACGATTAAACGCCTTAATTTACCGATTATCGTCACGGCAAATGGCACAATTCAGCCCGAAAAGTCGATTAATGTCAGCCCAAAAAGTTCTGGTAGATTGAAAAGCTTACTGGTTAAAGAAGGACAAAATGTAACAACAGGGCAGATTCTTGCCTATATGGATGAGTCCAATACTTTAGGACAAATTACTCAAGCTGACGGAAATCTGGCGGCGGCGCAGGCGAGTCTCGATCTATTAAGGGCTGGCAATCGTCCTCAAGATATTTCTCAAGCTCAAGCGAATTTAACTAATACCCAAGCGACACTTGAGCAATCAGAGATCGTCTATCGCCAAAACTTTCAACTTTATAAAGAAGGTGCGATCGCCTCACGGGATCTCGATGCAGCAAGAACGACGATGGAAGCTAATCGCGCTAGAGTCACACAGGCTCGTGAAGCTTTATCTTTGCAACAGGCGGGATCACGTCCTCAAGAAGTCGATCGCGCC
>JAYUSC010000009.1:0-2477 GCA_043755885.1 Pseudanabaena sp.
TGAAATGCGATCGCGTCTACTCGGTCATCCTCAACCAGAACTAGAGACCCTCAATCAACTTACGCTCAAAACCACATTAGCGAGTTTGCAAAAATAGAAATGCCAATAAAAATATCAGCAAAAATATCAGCCAAATATTCCTTTGACATCCAAGTCTAACAAGTCTAACATTATTAAATATAGGTGTAAAAGAGGGTGATATTTTAGGATGTTTAAGGTAAAGAATTCTGCTGTCCGTGTCATCGCTGGGTTGTCGTTTTTGACAACTTTATCATTGTCGCCTAGTCTCGCGCATTCGGAAACGCTTCCATCTTTAAGCAATAGCGATCCTTACAAAGCGATTCGACTAGAACCTGAAACGCAAATCACAGCCCAAAATGTTACATCCGTATCTCAACTGAGTGACGTGAAACCAACCGACTGGGCTTTCACCGCTTTGCAATCTCTCGTTGAGCGCTACGGCTGTATTGCAGGATATCCAGATAGTACCTTTCGCGGCAAACAAGCCACCAGCCGCTACGAATTTGCCGCAGGCTTGAATGCTTGTCTCGACAAAATCAATGAAATTATCTCCGCAGGGCTAGCTGACAAAGTTAGTAAGGAAGATTTAGCCACCCTCCAAAAGCTTCAAGAAGAATTTGCGGCGGAACTGGCCACCTTGCGTGGTCGTGTTGATGCTCTTGATGCCAAAGTTGAGAAGTTAGAAGCACAACAATTCTCAACCACAACAAAACTTACTGGAGAATCGATTTTCTCATTAACAGCGGGTAGTGGTGGACCTAAAGATGCCAGATCAAACGTTACTTTAGGCAATCGCACACGCCTTGTCCTCAATACTAGCTTTACAGGTAAAGATGCCCTGAGAACCCGCTTAGAGGCAGGTAACAACTTTGGTACTGTAAATGATGCATCTAGCCTCGCAACTTCACTTGGTACAAATACAGCCAGAATTGGACCGGGATCTGGTAGCTCTGCAAGCGCCAACACCTTTAACTTGACACTTCTTGATTATAAATTTCCTATTCTTGACAACAAGGTAACTCTTTACGTTGCTCCTGTCAGCTTCCCTGATGAGTTCTTTACTGTGCTTTCACCAGTTGCTAGCAACGGTCAAGGATCGATTTCACGTTTCGGACGTTTTGATCCTCTGATGCGGATTGCTGGTACATCTTCACTATTTGCATTTGACTGGAAGGTCTCCGACCAGTTCAAAATCCAAGCAGGTTATGGTACATCCGCGCCCGCAGCCCCTACACTTGGCGGACAGGGTGGACTGTTTGGCGGCTCAACTATTGCTCTAGTTCAGCTTTTATTCAAGCCTGCTGAAAGTCTAGATGCTTCTGTTACCTATGCAAATACTTACCATCAGACCAACTCTCTAGGTACAGGTTTAGTCGGTACAAGTTCAACCCTACCTAATTCTGAGTCAATTAGTGCTGCTGGCATTACTTCTATTAGAGCTAATTCAATTGGCGGCAATTTGGCTTGGAAAGTTACTCCGAAAATTACTTTCCACACTTGGGGAACTGTAATTTTTGCGGATTCGGTTAACAACTCAGCATCCACAACCTTTACCAGTTGGATTGCAGGCTTAACCTTCAATGATTTATTCAGTGAAGGTAATATGGGCAGTGTTCTATTTGGACAACCGATTAACCGTACATCTGTTGGTGGCTCGGCAAACTTGGGAGCAGTTAATACAACTCCCTATCATTTGGAACTGTTTTATCGGTATCGTCTCAGCAAGAATATCAGCATCACCCCTGGTGTTTTCTGGGTGTTTAATCCTGAAGGCGTGAGTACTAATCCGACAGCAACAGTCGGTGTCATCCGCACAACATTTTCGTTCTAGATAATAAAGGCACGCTTAGCGTGCCTTTATTATTTAGCAAAAACCCAAAGTGTGATTCGCCCGCTACGCGCTCGAATCACACTCTGGGTTTGATGATTAGAATTATTTAAAACTTCGATGGAGTAATTCAGCTATGACTGCGATCGCAAACCAAGATCAAAATCTAGCCACGGTGATGAAAAATGATGGTGTTGCCAAAGCGAATACCCATGACAGCATCAATCGTATTTTTAATCGTCTAGAAGATATCAAAAAAGAGATGGGCGAACCATCTTGGTCAGTGCGCCTCATTTATACCGACATGATGAGCGCAGTGATGATCTGTCAGAAGCCTGGTGAAAGTAATCGTACTCACTATCATGCCAACGAAGATGAGTGGTGGGTGGTGATGGAAGGTGAACTGGAGTGGGATGTCGATGGACATGGAGCTTACACGGCTACTAAAGATGACATCATTTTTGTGCCACGCAAGGTAATCCATAATATTCGGGTTGTTGGTGATAAACCCTCAATTCGTTTAGCGATCGGTAAACCTGATGTAAATCACATTTTTGTCGAAGATCACGTTTTTGTTGACCCTAAATAAGTAACGAATTGCAGCGCTGTGCGCTGCAATTCGTTACTT
>JAYUSC010000010.1:0-5728 GCA_043755885.1 Pseudanabaena sp.
CCTCGCATGAGACCCTTGCCAACACCAAGAAGGTCTCTCAAAACTCCAAAGCCCAAAAAGCTTACCCTGTAATCTGTCCCGCTTTAAGTTGCTACCCGACTGAGAAATTGGAAAATTATGAAGATCGTATGGATTTAAATCACGGCAATTAGATGTAACTGTATACCACCACCAAAATAAGTTACTACTCAAAACCGCAATAACTGGCTTGATAAATGCATCTTTTGTTAAGGTGAACCATGTTTCACGAGTCGAATGTCCTGATTTTTCGTTTACTTTAAATGCTGGGGCAAAATCTGTAAATACTTTTCAGTAAAGCCCTCCAGTTGTTCGATAATATAAACGGCTATTTGTGTCTGATAAAAGATGACTCAAAACAACTTTCTCCTCAAGACACTTTTGCAGAATAGAAGTCTCAATCTTATTACCTAATTTTGGAAGCCAGCAAGCCGATCTTTTTCTATCTGCTATTTCATAATCAACTGTCATCATTAACGGAGTACGATTATCAGCAGTCCATTTCTGATATCTCGTAGTAAAGGTTTTGCAATTTTTGGAAGGTGCAATAGTAAAAATTGTTAATGCACGATTTACTGTATCAAAAAGTTTTGCTGGTCGCCATGAATAATTTGCATACCAAGCATTTCGATTATTTTCTAGAAGTTCTTGAACAATCTGCATTCTTTGTGTAGAAACAATTGATAATGGAACGATCATGCTCATTGTTCCGTTAGTAGATAACACCTGTAAGCTGCGTTCAATGCACATTGCGTGTATAGCCTTACTATTTCCACATCTAAAATTAGCGAGTGAATAATCTACTTCTTTTTGTTCAAGATAAGGCGGATTGCCAATAATCACATCAAAACCACCAGCATTAATAATCCCGTAAAACTCCACAAACCAATGAAACGGTTGATGACTTAACTTCCATTTACCATAAGCCGCCGATTTTTTTGATAAACCCTGCTCATACTCCTCAGCCAAAAAGCGATCCAACTCCTCACGCAACACCGCCAAACGTTCCTTCACACTAGCCTTTGACCATGCAAGATCCTCACCATTCACCTCACCCTGAGTCTGCGATGTCCACACCATAGAGATTATTAATCGTAATCGACTTGAGAATGAAATAACGGCGATTAGGATGATCCGCAATTTTGGCTAAAATCTGCTCAAACCCATCATTCGCAATACCTTGAGAAATAAACCACTGCATCCGATTCAGACAAGCATCATACAGAGGTTCCAAAATATTCAACGCCGCAAATAAAAACGCCCCCGATCCACAGGTCGGATCTAAAACTGACACTTGCGAAATCGTCTCATAGAGAGCCAATAACAACTCAGGACTAACACAACCCGCGATCGCATCTTCCGCAAACCGCCGAATATGCAAATTGTAAGTAATCAGATCATTGATCTGCCTCACCTCCCCATTACGCAACTTTTGACGAACTTCCAAACAGCGATCGCGCCGCGCAATATGTTCGCGCCATGTCTCAGTCGGCAGCGCATATTCCCCACCAGCCGCCCGATTCCAACCATCACGGCTTGATCCTCAATTTGAATGTCTGGATTAGCTTGCTCCAACGGATGCACCTCAAACAAACCACCATTCAAATAGGGAACCTTCCCCAATAGTTTCTCCAATTCAGGCGATCGCCCCTGCTTGCCCAAACCCTCATGAAATAACCGCAATAAAAAATAACGATAAAACGAATGAAATTGATCCGCGCCCCGTTGTTGCTTACACAAAGCAAGGCGATCGCGCAAATAATGCACATTGCCATCCAGAAACCCCTTTTTCTGCATGAAATAAACAAACATCAACCGATTTAACATCAAAGACGCATACCAAGCGCGATCGAATTCTGACGCAAAACCCAACACCTCTTTTAAAAATTGATCATGCTCTTTCTTGAAAAATTCATAGAATTTCTTCGTAACCCGATCAATATCAAAACTATTCTTGAGTCGCTTTGTCGCCTCTCCAATCACAACCCCCTCATCCCAATCTTCAAGCTCAACAATCAACGCCCTTAACTTACCAAGCAATAAATCCCCAGACTGTCCCCTTGTATAAGAATGATCGCGGCGATATTGCTTAGTCCCCTCACGCTTCACCCAATACCACAGACTTTTTTGGCGATCGCCATCCAAAAAAATCACCAAATTCTCCAGCGCTAACTTGCAAATCTCCTTATGCACATTCGCTCTCACCTTAGCGTCAGGGATTTCACCATCCTCAGTCGTAATCTCTAAAACCAACACCCCCGCCAACTCCGCCACACCCCTGCGGTAAAAAGTCTTACCATCACACTTAAAAGCGATCGCGCCGCGACTAGGTGGATTCGACCAGCCCAACTCCTCAATAAACAAACTCGAAAACTCAAAATCTTGTAAATATTGACGCGACTTTTTTAGATTAATTGCGATAATTACACCCCGCTTTTTTGTTCTAATTTTTACACAAATTTTAGCAAGTTAAACACATCCTGTACCGACAATTGCCAATCCTCAAAAATTTCTAACACTGGCAAAACATCACCGCCCTGATGGCTATTAAACCCATTCGCTGTAAAAGTTAGAATTACATCCTCAATAGGATCAACCAGCCAAGCCAACTTAGTCCCATGCAAAATTGCTAACTTGATTTTATCAATCAACAAAGTCACCGACTGCTCAGACGAAAGAATCTCAATCAACCAATCAGGCGCAACCTTGATCAGATCATTAGAAATTTCGTCATTCGCATCAACCAAAATGCGATCGCTTGCAAATACGGAAATATCAGGAACGATCATCGCATCACTCATCACAAAATCTAACTCCAGAAAAGCACAAGCCAAGCGATCGCCCTTGCCTTTTTGATTGATTAAACTCGTCAATCCTCCTTGCAAAACACTGTGATGCATATATGGCATTGGCTTCTGAGAAATCTTGCCATTGATATACTCACTCGCAGGCTTTGTTTCTGGTAAAGCTAGAAACTCCTCAAGTGAAAGTGTATTTGTGCTTTTCTCTGTTGAGATCGTCATAACTTAAAACTCCACATCAATATCATCAGGAAAACTCAAATCAAGCAACTGCTCAAAGCTATAAGGACATTCACTAGGCAATAATTTCTTACTAATCGGAGTCTCACCTAAAACCAATGCTAATCCTAATCGAAAACCCTTTGGCAAAGCCCGATCCAAATAAGACTTCAAACTAGGATTATCGAATAACAAATCCCGAATTTCTTCTCTTTGCAACTGAATTGTCACCTGCCAGCTACGCGATCGCTTTTCTGGTTGATATTGCCATTTTAAAAGATGTCCAATCAACACACCCAAACGATTTGATAACTCCTGCTGCTTCTGCTTACCCAAAGACTCAATCTCCTCCACCAAATTCACCAAGTCCAAACCCTCTAACTTACCGATCGCTAGAAGCTTTGACTGCTCAACCGTCCAACCATAAAAATCTAGCTCATACAACCCAGTATCCATACTTTTACCTTTTTACTTATCAAACAATCCTAAAATATCTGTATAGAAATCAGAATCTTAAGAGCATAGCTTGCAGAGATATTTGTAAACTTTCAGCCTTGACCTTGTCGATCGCCAATAGATTTAGTTTGTTAGTATCCTCTACTAGCTGGGCAACAAAAGCATCATTATCGAGTTTGGCACTTTCACCAGTTGTGTAGTCCTTGAGTAATTTTTGGACTAGCTTGGAATATTTACAGGAATTAAGTTTCTTGAGTGTTTCAGTGACATCTTGACGAGATATGCCTTGCGGAAAGCTAGGCAACATGGCAACTCGCTTTTTAATCTTGTTGAGCCGCTCAGAATTGACAGTGATATTGGCGATGGTATCGACTTGGGCTAAGTCAGTTGATAGGTGTTGTTTGAGTTTTGTGAGTTGTTGGTAAAGGTTGCTTGCTGAGGTGAGTAACCGATTAGCAGCCATTACTTCGCTAATTTCAGGCGTATTAAAGGCTGTTGCGATCGCAACTCCATAGGCATCACGCTCACCTGTTTGATCATTCCAGAAAATGTCGCGCTGTTGTTCGGCAATTACTTCACCATTAGGGTCAAAATATGCAACTTTTAAAGCTGCTAAAGCCACTGGTTCGGTTTTCTTGTCGCCACTTTTCCCCAATGCGATCGCATTAGCTTGATAGTCTTTACCTAGCTCCGCAATTTTGATACTCAAGTCTTCGGCATACAAAATTTCTTGGTGGGTATATAGGTCATGAGAATTTTCTTGCTGGCGATAGACTTCTTCTTGCAGATTGATATGCTCCATGTTTCGAGCCTTGGCAAGACTTTGAATGAAGTCCACATACCCTGGCAAGATCGGATCGTCAAAAAGGGTATCGCCATAAACTGAAGCGCCCAGAGTATTTGCATCTGTGACATTAGCAATCTCACCATCTGGGTTTGCGAGATCACCAACGAGTTTTTTATTGAGATTTTTGAGGCGGCTTGCCTGCCTTAGTAGCTGACTTTCACTATTGGCATAGTAAATCACAATGTTTTCGGCTTTGTGCTGCTTCGGTCTATCAATCCGTCCGATGCGTTGCTCTAGGGTCATGGGATTCCAAGGTAAGTCGATATTGATTAAATAATCTGCATCTTGGAGATTCTGCCCGACTGAGAGAGTCTCTGAACCGATTAGCACCATGACTTGATCGGATGGACTGGGGCGATCGCAAAGATTTTTGCAAGTTGCCACAGGCGCAAAGAGTCGAAATAGCTGTTGACGCTTAATCCCGTTGGTTTGGCGATTATGTTTGATGAAATTATGGGGAGCAAAGTTTAAAGGACTTGCGGCATTTTCGGGGAAGTAGGATTTTGTGGAGCCGATCGCCATGCCGATCCCTTGACTTGCGATCGCAATGTCCCTAGACATATGCAGATAGTAATCAAGGACAGTATCGGAAAAGGTGGAAATCAGTAATACTTTTTTGCCTTGGCTAATTAAGGTTTTTACCTGCTGTGTCACCTGTTCGCGTTTATGGTCTTTGAGAAATTCATCAGCAAGCAAGTTTTGGATCTGCTCCATCTGGACTAAATCTTGTTCACAGGCGGCGAGCATCAGGTTATAGATTTGTTGAGCTTTCTCAGGCTGCTCGATTAGAGCATCAGTTGCTTTATTAATTTGGGTGCGAAGTTGTTGGCGCTTAGTTTCTTTACTGGTTTCAGGATCGGTATTTTCCTCTTCTTCTTCTTCATAGTCTTCATCTTCCATGAAGAAATCAGCCTCATAGTCCAGTTCGATTTTGGTCTGGACTGGTCTACTAAAGCCGTAATGTTCGAGAAGGAAGTTATTTAATCCGACCGCATCAGGTGTTATTTCTGCTAAGCGCGATCGCATTAAATCAATTCGCATCCTGAAGTTAACAATGGTGCGGCGCAGGGCATACATACTCGATTCGGCACGTTGCAAGAAAAAACGCCTTTGGTTTTTGAGTAGCGATCGCTGTTCGGCTGTACCTGTGAAATAGCGCAATGGGTCAGCAAATGGGATATAGAGATTCGTTTCAAACTGAGTAAAGATTGTCTCTAGAGCTTGCTCGGTACTTGGTTCAAATTGGACAGGTAGCCATTCCGCAAGACGTTTAGCATAGACATTCATTTCTGGGCTTGCCTCACGCAACATCTGGCGAGTACGTTGCAAAAATAGTTGCTTATAAACGCGGCGAAATAGGTCAGTGCGATCGGTGAAATGTTCGACC
>JAYUSC010000011.1:0-2472 GCA_043755885.1 Pseudanabaena sp.
TACCATAACCACTGGCTCCGAAATCTTCTGATTGCTTCTTCCCTCAATGGAAGGGGTATCGGTGTATTTATCAAACACAAACTAATTTAGAACCAGAATTATTTCTCTCCTGTTATTTCAGGCTGATCTGGCAGATTGAGAAGTATTTCCCTTTCATCTTCTTTCTTTGCATCAATTACCCCTAACCAATCGTTAAGCGGTTCAAACTCTTTAGGCATAGCAGATGGATCTTCATTTGTGGCTAAAGGATCGTCAAGTTTAGGACTGATTCTGCATTCTGAAGTTAAAGAAGTAATTGATCCAGATTGACTTTGGATGATTGCTTGTACGGGCGAAGAACTACCTACAAACGATGTTACAGCCTGAAATATTTCTAATCCTACTCCAATATTTTGTGCAAGTTTCCATAATTTTTGCTTTAAACTTTCTGCTTTCTCGACTTTAGACTGCAAAAACACTTCGTAATTTTCGCAATCGAGTAGAACTTGCTTCGTGTCAGATCGAAATGTCTCAAAGAAGTTTGCTACAAACTCATTGTAATTATCATCACGCCATGTAGCTTCCAAATTTGCCCATTGATTTTCTACTCGGTCTAATTCCCTTTGGAGAGTTCCCACAAACCGTGCTAATTGCCTCTGCAATTCTTCAGCATCTTCGAGCTTAAACTTTGTCTGTACTGCCATAGTTGCACCTATATATTTACGATCCTTTCAATTTTTCTAAATCAGTCTTGCGTTTTTCGGCAATGCGAATTTGTTCACGCATAAAAGAGATAAACTCTTCGCATTCTCTTTCGCTATCTTTATGAGTGGCTGATAGCTTGTTATAGAGTGGCTCGAAGGTGTTGTATTGTTCATCATGCCAGCACGATCGCAAATTTGCCCATTGATTTTCGACTCTTGACCAGTCTTGTTTGATCGCTTCTCGAAAGCCTTCCAATTGCGATAGTAAATCTATTGCGTCATCAAGTTTAAATGTAGTTTGAACTGCCATAATTTGCTCCTTTAGTTCTATTTGATATTGAGTCGGGGAACAAGGGGCTTAAGCCCCTTGTCTTTTCTTAGTAGCCTTCTTCAAATTCTTTAACAATTTCTAGAAACTTCTCTAACCATCTTTGAGCATCTTTTCCTGCTTCTAAAGCGGACTGCGTGGCGCTGGTGGTTTCCTCAAATTCTTTGGTAAAGCGTTCTTTAGAGTCCCCTTTCCAAGATTCATCACACTTTTTCCATTTGGTTTGTAACTCCTGAAATTCTCCACCAACTTGTTGTTGGAAGCTGCTTAACGTGCCAATGAATGCACTGAGTGCATCGCGGTCTACATCAATATCTGACATCTATTTTTCCTTGTTGATAATAGTCAATTGCTCTCCCTCTCCCTTAATGAGAGAGGGGGCTGGGGGGTGAGGGCTAAACCTTCTGGTTTAAAGAATTTGCATAGGTGGCAAATTCTTGTTTGCTGGGTACTGCATAGGGTTTGAATTTCTCCAAGTTCGCAGCAGTAGCGGCATCGCGGAAAAAGGCGCGTAATTTTGTGAGATCAGAGGCGATGGTTTCCGTGAATAGGGCGCGAGAATCATCGGCTGGCATAGTTAAGCCAATCCGTAGATCGAAGTGATCGAGAGATACACGATCTTTGCCTGCGACTAATTGACTGAAGGTTTTCATACCTTCCACCCAGAGAATCACATGAATACCAAGTTCTGCACCTTGAGATGCGATCGCCATCAATTTCTTCGCATCATCGGACATATCGGGATTACCGCGATTGTCAACGGTGGGGCGCAAGCTATTCAGGCGTTCTAGTGTGCCGATCGCAGCCACAAAAAAGATCGAAGCACCAAAATTAGTCATGTCGGGATCGGCTTCGCGCTGTTGCTTACGGCGCTCAAATTCGGCATTAATATTTTGCAGGGTGGTACTTGCCTTGACGATGTTGCGATCGCTGTCGGTGAAGTCTTTAGCGATCGTAATTGGGAAATAGGTTGAGAAGGCTTCACGGAAGTTGAGGGTCATGCTTGACCAATGGCTACCGCGATCGTCTTCATCGGATAGGTCGATGATGTGAAATTCGGCTTTTTGAGGTTGGTGGCTGCAAACGAGGCTGGTCATCACACCGCCGAGAATACCAAAAATATTTTCTTCGATGTTGCCGACTAGGAGCATATTGCTACGGCTACGGCGACGGAAGATGGCGCGGCTATGGTAGCCAATTTGCATTGCTTCACCGACCCATGCAATGCTAGGAAAATCACGCACGCGCCAGTTCGCTTCTTTGACGACATCCTTAATATCCGAAGGACTGAGCCAAGTATCAGCCGATGCTAAAACCGTTAATAGTCCATTATTTTTGAGGCGGGTGGGATGTCTGCCATCAAAGACCACCAGTTGATCGGTGGGTGGGCGTTGGTAGCCAGTGGCTTGCACGGTTTCTTGGATTTTGCGTAGAGCCTTTTTGCGTTCACTTGTGGAGGCA
>JAYUSC010000012.1:0-33865 GCA_043755885.1 Pseudanabaena sp.
GGTACAGATTTTGGTTCTGGGTTTTTAATTATGTCTAGCTACTTACTCTTTTTCAATGATGTTAAAATAACGTTAAAAAACATACTGGAGGCAACCTCAAACATGTCTACCGAAACTATTAAACGTCCTGAGACCATCCGCAAAATTGCGCCAAAATATCGAGTCCTATTGCATAACGACGATTACAACTCAATGGAGTATGTCGTTGAAACCTTAATGCAAGTCGTAAATCTGACACAGCCGCAATCTGTAGATATTATGATGGCAGCTCATGCGAGTGGCTGTGCGCTGGTAATTACTTGCGTGCAAGAACATGCCGAGTTTTATTGTGAAGGTTTGCAAAGTAAAGGTTTAATTAGCACGATGGAGCCAGAAGATTAAGTCAAAAGCGATCGCAGTGCAAAGCACTTGATATAGAGAACAGGTAGGATTGTTGTTAACAAAATCCTACCTGTTCTCTATTGTGAATCTCGATCGCCTAAACTCTTATCCAGCCCCAGCACGCATCATTCTTTTTTTAATCACTTTATTGGCGCTGTGGCTACCGCTCGCCGCAGTAATCTACCTAATTTGGGGTGAAGCGGTTGGAATTTCTCTCTCAATTTTGCTGTATTGCGGATTTTTGGGATTAATTTGGGTCTGGGGACGCAAAATCGCGAAATATTCACATCCCTATCGCTATTACGGATTGTTATTTACCCGCAAAAATGGACGCGATTTTTTATTGGGTTTAGCGCTTGGCTGTGTAACCCTGCTGATCTTTTTTAGCTCACAGGTGGGACTGGGTTGGCTCGCAATACAGACTGTCACTTGGCAGCAACCTTTGCCAGATAACTTACTACCCGCGATCGGCGTGTATTTTGTCGATTGGCAAGGCGCAATATTCCCAGGGCTACTGACTTCCGTTGGCGTAGGATTTGCGGAGGAAATGTTGTTTCGCGGTTGGATACTGTCGGAGCTAGAGCGTGATTATTCAAAAAATACAGCTTTACTCGGTTGCAGCTTCGTATTTGCAATTTTGCATTTCATTAAACCCCTAAACGTAATTCTGGCGACATGGAGTCAGTTTCTCGGTTTGGTGATGCTCAGTGTTGCCCTAGTCTTAGCACGACGCAGATGCGATGGCAGATTGGGGCTATCGATTGGCTTGCATGGTGGTTTGGTTTGGTGCTATTACATCGTCAATACAACCCATTGGCTCCGACCAACAGGCGCTGTGCCTGAATGGGTCACAGGTATTCATGGCAACCCGATCGCAGGTGTGATGGGAATTGTTTTTTTAAGTGCGATCGCGATCGGGTTGCAGAAAAAATAAAAAGAGGCTAAGCCTCTTTTTATTTTTTCTGCAAATAACTATTGCCAGTGGCGCAATAAGTGTATATGATTAGGTTCGCTTGGAAAACAGCCAAGCAAAGGGTCGATGCCCGAGTGGTTAATGGGGGCGGACTGTAAATCCGCTGCGTAAGCTACGTTGGTTCAAATCCATCTCGGCCCATCTAAATAAAAAAGAGAGTGAACTAAGTTCACTCTCTTTTTTTGTTAAGCAAAGATTTGCGCTAGCGCTGTACCAATGTCAGGGTACTTAAACGTAAATTTATTGATCTCAGCCTTGTGTGGCAAAACTCGCTGACCATCTAGCAATACCGTTGCACCTTCACCAAATATCAAGATCAACGCCGCCGCAGGCACAGGTAAAAAAGCAGGACGCTTAATTGCTTTGGCAAATGCAACGGTGAAATCTTCATTAGTAACAGCCTTAGGAGCCGTAGCATTCAGCGCCCCTGAGATCTGAGCATTCTGCAACGCATAAATAATTAGCTCCACGAGATCATCGCGATGAATCCATGAAAACCATTGCTTGCCACTGCCAATTTTGCCGCCACCACCAACTTGAAAAATCGGTAACATTTTTGCGATCGCACCACCCATACCCAAGACGATTCCTGTTCTCATCTTGACGAGGCGCAACCCTAAGCTCGTGACTGCCTCAGCCTCAGCTTCCCAGTCTTTGCAAACATTTGCCAAGAAGTCATCACCCGCAGAGCTATACTCATCAAAAGATTTATCAAGGCTTGTACCGTAATAACCGATCGCCGAGCCGCTAATTAAAACCTGTGGTTTCAGATCAGCTTTTGCGATCGCTTCAACCAACACTTTTGTGGTTAAAATACGGCTATTGCGGATCTCTTGCTTGCGTTTATCAGTCCAACGCACACCAGCAAGGGGTTCACCAGCAAGATTAATTACCGCGTCACTACCCGATATTGCCTTAGCCCAATCGCCTAATACAAAAGGCGTGTAGCTAATTACTTCAACATTGGGGAAAATATCTTGGGGGAATTGACGGATTGCTTTTTGGGGATTACGCGCTAAGACGACAATGCGATCGCCTAAAGCATGTAATCGCTCAACTAATTTCTCCCCAACAAACCCAGTAGCACCCGTCAATACAATTTTCATAATATATTTTTGCTTAAATTATCTAGAGACATCAGCACAAGACTGATCGCCTATTTTAATGCGAAAACACCTTTGTAACCACATCCATGCATAGCTCACCAGCAAATAAACTCAAAAGCAAGCCCACCAACAAATTATTAATCGTTGATGATGAAGAAGACAACTTAGATCTCCTTCATCGTATTTTTCATCGCAGTCATATCATCTTGCGAGCTAAAAATGGGTTTGAGGCGTTGGCACTTTTAGCGACGGAGCCAGATGTTGCAGTGATTGTCTCCGATCAGCGAATGCCGATGATGTCTGGCACTGAGTTTTTAAGCCAAGTAGCTGAAAGTTATCCTGACACGTTGCGGATTATTTTGACCGCTCATACCGATATCCGCGATTTAGTAGAAGCGATTAATCAATCACAAGTTTTTAAATATATTACCAAGCCCTATAAGGTGGAAGATCTAGTAGCCATCGTGCAGCAGGCGACCGAAATCCATAAACTACTACAATTAAGAACTTCCAAACTCCGTAACGATCTCGAAAGCGCGGAAGCTAAGTATAAAAGTATTTTTGAGAATGCGATCGAGGGAATTTTTCAAACCACAATTGACGGACGCTACCTAATTGCCAATTCGATGCTAGCCCAGATTTATGGGTATCCCTCTGCCGAATCTCTAATTAGTAATGTCACCAATATTGCCAATCAGATTTATGTCAATCCCTTACGTCGCCAAGAATTTATTAATGTTTTGCGTACCCATGACACGGTTCCCAACTTTGAGTCTCAGGTCTATCGTCGTGACGGCACAAAAATCTGGATCTCAGAGAATGTGAGAGCAGTACGTGAACTGGACGGAACTCTAATTGGGTTTGAAGGTACTGTGCAGGATATTTCTCAACGTAAAAGAGCTGAAGCCGAATCACAATTATTACAATGTTTGACCTTAGAAATTAGTGCTGCCAATGATTTTCAAACAGCTTTAGAAATAGCTCTCACCAAGATTTGTCAATTTACTGGGTGGGACTATGGCGAAGCATGGATACCATCGGGAGACGGACAAGCTTTGAGATGTAGCCCTGCATGGTATAGCAGCATTGAGGGATTAGAAGAGTTTCGTCAATGTAGTGAAAAAATTTCTTTCCCCGCAGGAATTGGTTTCCCAGGGAGAGTTTGGATAAATCAGCGACCAGAATGGATTTGGGATATTTCTCTCGAAGCTGAATCGCATTTCTTACGCAAATATCCTGCCTTAGAATGTGGTTTGCAATCAGGGTTGGCAATTCCCGTCAGTGCCGATACCAAGGTTGTGGCGATCATGGCTTTTTTTACCAGATCTCCTAACGATCGCGATCAGCAATTGGTGGGTCTAATCGGTGCGATCGCCATGCAGCTAGGTGCATTGATGCGTCGTAAACGGGATGAAGAAACTCTCCACTTGATGAATGAAGAACTAGCCCTAGCACGCGATCGCGCCTTAGAGGCAAGTCGAACTAAAAGTACCTTTGTGGCAAATATGAGTCATGAGTTGCGAACACCACTTAATGCGATTATCGGCTATAGCGAGATGTTGCAGGAAGATGCGGCTTTATTGGGATTGGATAATTTTGGGGATGATCTCCAAAAAATTTATCGCTCTGGTAAGCATTTACTCGACTTGATTAACGACATTTTAGATATGACCAAAATTGAAGCGGGTAAATTAGAAATTTATTACGATGATTTTGATGTGCCAATGCTGGTATGGGAGGCAAGTCAGACAATTCAACCATTGTTACTCAAAAACAATAATCATCTGGAGATAGAATGCGATCGGCAACTTGGGGGAATTCGTGCCGATATGACCCGCTTACGACAAGTTCTTTTAAATGTTTTGAGTAATGCCTGTAAATTCACAAAATCAGGTGTAATTAAAATCCAAGTAAACCGCCAAAATCTGCTTCTAGGCGAAAGTTTTTGCTTCACGATTAGCGATACGGGGATAGGAATTAGTCCAGAAAATCTGCAAAAACTATTTCAGCCATTTAACCAAGCTGATAGCTCTACAACGCGACTATATGGTGGAACTGGTTTAGGGCTTGCCATTAGCCATCGTCTTTGCCAAATGATGAGTGGCGATATTAGCGTAATCAGCGAATTGGGAATCGGCTCCACTTTTACAATCTGTTTACCAGTTGACTGCGAAAGTGCGTCTAAAAATCCACCAAAACAAGGACAAAATCTTTCTGCTAATTTATCGATAACACCTAAATATCTGCCACCGCAAACAGACAATCCACCGCCAAAAAATCCTTCTATCTTGGTAATTGCTGACGATTCGAGGCTCCATCAATCTACGCATTATTATCTCCATCATCTTGGAGTTTCGCTCTACTCATCCTCAAATGCAGAAGATGGGATGCAGTTAGTTTATCAAATTTTACCCGATGCCATTATCCTAGATATGAAACCGCCCTCAATCAGTGGATGGGAAGTACTTCAGGAATTAAAGTCGCAACCTTTAACTTCTGGAATTCCGATTATTTTGCTGACCATTAATGATGAAAAGCATGAAAACTATGAGGTTGGCGCAAATGACTATTTATTTAAGCCGATTGATCGCGATCGCCTTATTACGATTGTTGAAAAATATTTTGCTGAGCAACAGTCTCAGCTTTCAGTGTTAGTGATTGAAGATGATCCCAATATTAGAGCGATGTTGAAACGGATACTAGAAAAAGAAAATTGTATTGTCTCTGAGGCTCAGGATGGATATGCGGCTTTAGAGGTGATGACTCAGAACATCCCGCAATTAATTTTGCTTGATTTGATGATGCCCAATGTCGATGGCTTTGAATTTATGCATTTGCTGAGACTGCGGCAAGACACTCCATCCATTCCGATTATTATCATTACGGCAAAGGATTTGACGAATGAAGAATGCACCCGTCTCAGTGGCTCGGTTCAAAAAATCCTCCAAAAGCCTGATTACGGTTACCCGCAGCTACTAGAAGAAATTGTGCGGCGACTCTATAAATTGGGTGTCTTAGCAACCAATTTATAGAGTCGCCATGGTTTGGATAGGAATTTTTTAGTTTTTTAAATGAGCATATGCTCATTTAAAAAACTAAAAAATCCAACTCATGATTGCGATAAACTATTGGTTGTTTTCTAGCGACCAGAGACTATAGACCGCTATTTCTATGCCAAATATCAATCCAGATACTAATATCACGATTCATCCCCGCGCCATCGTACATCCCGAAGCCAAGATTGGCGAAGGCACATCCATTGGCGCTGATGCCATTGTTGACGAATTTGTGGAGATCGGCGATCGCTGCGAGATTCGTGCTAGGGCGATCATCACGGGGCATACCAAGATTGGCAATGACAACCAAATTGGCTATGGGGCAATCGTTGGTTCTGAGCCTCAGGATACTTCCTACAAAGGCGCAATTAGTTTTGTGGAAATTGGCGATCGCAATGTATTGCGAGAGTATGTGACGGTCAATCGTGGCACGAAGGAAGGCTCGGCAACTAAAATCGGTAATGATAATTTATTTTTTACGGGCGCTCATATCGCCCATAACTGTACGATTAGCGATCGCGTAATTTTGGTAAATAATGTGTTGTTGGCAGGTTATGTGGAAGTGCATGATCATGCCTTCATGGGTGGGGACTCCGTAGTGCATCAATTCACGCGCATCGGTTCCTATGCGATGATTCGTGGACAAACTCGCCTCGGTATGGATGTACCGCCCTATTGCATGGCTGTAGACACGAATATGGTATGTGGACTAAATCGCCTTGGGCTACGTCGCAATGGATTTGGTCACGATCGCCGTCGCACAATTCTCTCAGCCTATGAAGTGATCTACAATTCCGATCGCAATCGTACTCAAGCGATCGAATTTCTAGAGTCAGATCCCGAATTTGCGAACAATCCCGATATTCAATTGTTCTGCAATTTCATTAAGAACAGTCGTCGCGGTATTTGTAAACTCTATGAAAAAGGTGCAAGCCGTGTTGAAGAAGATCGAGATTAGATTCATAAGCTGTACATAATTGCGATCGCATTCTAAATACCCACAAGTTAAGATTGCGATCGCAAAGCGTTATTTTTTGCACAACAATCAAGCGATCGCTAGGCTACAGCAAACTCAGTCAACTTTCGAGACTCAGGAGCATGAAAAGCCAAAACAATATCAGACTCAGTAGACAATATACTGCCCCAACGCCATTTCAAAATCTCTCATTGGTGACTGGCTTAAAAAACTTTTAACCTCAACCACAATTTTTTGCCCTTGACGCTCTGCGGCGATCGGCTTTTCAGCAGCCAAATCAGCAAATAAATCAACGTCTATAATCCCAATGTACGGAAACACGCACCCTTTAGCGATGTAGAACCGATCCCGTTTAAAAGCTATACGCTCTAAGATATTCACAGATGTTTAAATCACAGGAGGCGACTAGCGATGCAACCAACCAATCCCAATCAATTTACCGAAAAAGCATGGGCGGCGATCGCAAGGACACCCGATGTGGTGAAAGCGGCTCAGCAACAACAGATTGAGCCAGAACATTTACTTAAAGCAATCTTGGAAGAAGAAGGACTAGCGGCTAGTATCTTTAGTAAAGCGGGGATCAATATTCAGAAATTGCGCGATCGCACCGATGAGTTTATCAATCGTCAGCCCAAAGTATCAAGTTCTAATAGTTCTGTATATTTAGGCAAAAATTTAGAAGTACTATTTGATCGCGCCGAAAAGGAACGTAAGGGTTTTGGCGATGATTTTATTTCGATTGAGCATATCTTGCTCCCATACTGCAAAGATGATCGCTTCGGAAAGACGCTCTATCAGGAAATGGGACTCGATGAAGCCAAGCTCCGTAATGTAATTCAGCAAGTTCGAGGCAAACAAAAAGTGTCCGATCAATCTCCCGAAAATAAATATGAAGCATTAACCAAATATGGTCGCGATCTGACTGAGCTAGCGCGTGAAGGCAAACTTGATCCTGTAATTGGTCGCGATGATGAAATCCGCCGCACCATTCAGATTTTGTCACGCCGCACCAAGAATAATCCTGTACTAATCGGTGAACCAGGGGTAGGTAAAACTGCGATCGCAGAAGGTTTAGCGCAACGTATTCTCAGTGGTGATGTGCCTGAATCGCTGCAAAATCGGAAGCTGATTGCACTGGATATGGGAGCCTTGATTGCAGGGGCAAAATATCGTGGTGAATTTGAAGAAAGATTGAAGGCGGTTCTGAAAGAAGTTACGGAATCAAGTGGTCAATTTATTCTGTTTATCGATGAAATCCATACTGTTGTTGGTGCGGGAGCGACCCAAGGCTCAATGGATGCGAGTAATCTGCTCAAGCCAATGTTAGCGCGGGGTGAGTTGCGTTGTATCGGCGCGACGACTCTCGATGAATATCGCAAATATATCGAAAAAGATGCCGCTCTTGAGCGTCGTTTTCAACAGGTTTACATCGATCAACCCAATGTTGAAGACACGATCTCGATTTTGCGTGGTTTACGCGATCGCTACGAGTTACATCATGGCGTGAAAATTTCTGACACGGCACTGGTAGCCGCCGCCACACTTTCTAATCGCTACATTAGCGATCGCTTCTTGCCAGATAAAGCGATCGATCTCGTCGATGAAGCCGCTGCCAAACTGAAAATGGAAATCACTTCGCAGCCTGAAGCCCTTGATGAAATCAATCGTAAAGTGATTCAGCTAGAGATGGAATGTCTCTCGCTCAAAAAAGAAACCGATCGCGAATCTCTAGAACGTCTAGAGAAGTTACATCGAGAACTTGGTGACCTGAAGGAAGAACAAACCACGCTTAAAGCGCAATGGGAAGCTGAAAAAGGCGTAATTGATAACATTCGCAAACTCAAAGAAAGTATCGAGCATGTAAATGTAGAAGTTCAGCAAGCCGAACGCGATTATGACCTCAACAAGGCTGCGGAACTCAAGTATGGCAAGCTGACTGACTTGCAGCGTCAACTTGAAGTTGGCGAAGTAAATCTGAAGGAAGCGCAAACTTCAGGGCGATCGTTATTGCGTCAAGAAGTCACCGAAGAAGACATTGCCGAGATTATCTCGAAATGGTCGGGCATTCCGATCAGTAAGCTGGTGGAATCGGAAAAAGAGAAGCTCTTGCAACTGGAAGATGTGCTACACGATCGCGTCGTTGGTCAAGAAGAAGCAGTCACTGCGATCGCAGATGCGATTCAGCGCTCTAGAGCAGGACTCGCAGATCCCAATCGCCCGATCGCCAGCTTTATTTTCTTAGGGCCAACGGGTGTCGGCAAGACCGAACTAGCCAAAGCTCTCGCCGCCTATCTCTTTGATACTGAAGACTCAATGGTGCGGATCGACATGTCGGAATATATGGAGAAACATAGTGTTTCGCGTTTAGTCGGCGCACCCCCTGGATATGTTGGTTACGAAGAAGGCGGTCAACTTACCGAAGCAGTGCGCCGTCGTCCCTATGCCGTAATTCTCTTTGATGAAATTGAGAAAGCACATCCCGATGTATTTAACATCATGTTGCAAATTCTCGATGATGGTCGTGTCACTGATTCTCAAGGTCGCACAGTTGACTTCAAGAATTCAATTATCATTATGACCAGTAACGTCGGTTCTCAGTTTATTCTCGATATTGCTGGCGATGATTCTAAATACCAAGAGATGCGCGATCGGGTCATGGAATCGATGCGATCGAGTTTCCGTCCAGAGTTCCTCAATCGTATTGATGAAATTGTGATCTTCCACGCTCTCCGTCGCGATGAGTTGCGTCGGATCGTTAAACTTCAAGTTCAACGTTTAGAAAAACGTTTAGAAGATCGCCGTATGACCCTGAAGATTGCCGATGCGGCCCTAGATTTCATTGCGGAAGTTGGCTACGATCCAGTTTATGGAGCGCGTCCACTAAAACGGATCATTCAGCGTCAACTGGAAACCCAAATTGCGAAAGGAATCCTGCGCGGCGACTATGCTGATGGCGACACTATCTTTGTCGATATTGAAAACGAGCGCCTCGCTTTCAAACGCCTTTCCGCTGATCTGATGACTATGGCTTAAAAGAGAAGGGGCGCAATGCATCAAGGTGAGGGAAGAAACCTCTCTCACCTTGGTGATATTTGGTTTTCAAGGTGCTTGGCTAGACTTATTTATCTGATCGTCAATACTTTAACGCCTACCCTAAAATACGCAAATATATTTACGTTAACATTTACACGCTTAGACTTTAGCGCTAGGATATTGGTATAAATCAATTTATGGGAGAAATACCAGTCTCGAAAATTTCAGTATTGCGGATCAAAAAAAAGCTGACACAACGTCAGCTTGCTGATTTTGTTGGCGTTACAGAGTCAACTGTACGCAATTGGGAGCGTAATCGAAATGGCGTTGAATGGTTTGAGCGTATAGCCAAACTCTGTGAGACTTTGGATTGCAGCCCTAACGATCTGTTTGGTTACATTGATCCTTTAAAACTTGAAGAAAAAGCATGAGCATGACATTTGAACAAATGCAAGCAGTCCTAAGCAGCATCACGCAAGCCAATTTAGGGTTGTACGAGAGGCAAAACAGGACTGAAGCACTTATTGAAGCCACCAATAGAGGGTTGTCTCGCGTTGAAGCAATCGTTGAAGAAAATAGCAAATGGTTTGCAGAAACAAAGTTGCTGGTTGAGTCAAATGCGAGAGCGATTGAAGCAACCAATAACTCACTTAATGCCAAGTTTGAGCAAATTGCCAATGCCACCATCAAGAGTCAAGATAGGCTAGAAAAGCTAGAACGTAGAGACAAGAGAGTTCAGGCAGAAATTCGCGGCTTGCGTATTGAAACCAGACGGATGTTAGAGCGTTGGCTAGGAGAAGCATTTACCGACGATCCAGACCTAGAAGATGATGAAGATTAAAGATTTATACATTGCAGGAAGCGCAATATGTAGAGTGCGATCGCAGTCGCACTTTTGCTTGGATGCAAAAAGAATATTTATATAACTTTCTCGAAGAAGCGCAACAGGACGAAATTGCTGCTGAAGTTAAGTTTCGCGCTTTTGTCAAAGAAAACCTTTAACTAACGGTGCTGGACTACAGCCCAGCACCGTTAGTTAAAAGCGTCCCGATCGCACGGCCTTGGCGAGATCAGTTAAAACATCCACAGTTGTCTCGAAGTTTATACAACCATCAGTAATACTCTTGCCATATTCCAATTTTGACAACTCTTTCAAAGGCTGCTTACCTCGATTGAGATGGCTTTCGAGCATGATGCCGACAATATGTTCGGAGCCATTCCGCACCTGCTCAGCGATATCTTGCAATACGCTCGGCTGGAGGTTGTAGTCTTGACCACTATTGTCGTGACTGCAATCGACCATCATGTAGGGCAGCAACTTGCGATCGCGAAGACGATTTGCGATCGCCTCTACATGAGTTTTATCGTAATTTGGTCCCTGCTTGCCGCCACGTAAAACGATATGTCCATCAGGATTGCCTGTGGTGGTGACAATGCTTGCCATGCCCTCATTATTCACACCCAGAAAACGGTGGGGCTGACGTGCTGACAGCAAAGCGTTAATCGCCACATCAATGCCGCCATCTGTACCATTTTTGAAACCGACAGGCATCGACAAGCCCGAAGACATTTCGCGATGAGTTTGGCTCTCGGTCGTCCGCGCCCCGATCGCAGTCCATGAGATCAAGTCTGCAAGGTACTGTGGCACGATCGGATCGAGTAATTCTGTCGCACTAGGCAAGCCCATCTTCGCCACATCCAGCAATAATTCTCGCGCCATGCGAATGCCGAAGTTAATATCAAATGTGCCGTTGAGATGCGGATCATTAATTAGCCCTTTCCAGCCAACTGTGGTGCGAGGCTTCTCGAAATAAACACGCATCACAATTTCGAGGGCATCACTTACCCCGTCGCGGAATTTCGCTAATTTTTCAGCATATTCCCGCGCTGCTTTGACATCGTGAATCGAGCAAGGTCCAACGACGACTAGTAAACGGCGATCGCTACCATTCAAAATATTTCTGATTCTGGCTCTAGCTTGAGATACGACTTTTGCGATCGCAGTGGTAATTGGTAATTCTGCTTTTACCTCTATGGGCGCTAATAGCGGGCAAGTTTCGACCACATGCAGATCACTAGTCTTGAGTTGCTCTAAGGTTTCGTCTAATCCTGATATGTTTTGACCAGCCATGTTTGCGAGTTGAGTTGGTGACACGCTTGTTTCTCCATATATATTTCTACTTATACTTTAGCCTCCCGATGGGTATAAACGTATCCCGCACCCAAAAAGCAAAGGCGGCGCTTCGCGCCGCCTTTGCTTTTTGGGTTTGCAGTTACGATAAAATGGAACAAAGCGCGAACAAATGAACGGACAAAACTATGCCACGTTATACAGGAATTTCTAGCGAAGCCTTTCGCCATCCCCTCGATCGTCAAGCTGAACAAGCCCTCCGCAGCGTCCCAGGGTTTGACTTGGTGGCGGGTAAATTTGTCGAGTTTATGTATGAGCGTCCGCAGACGATTTATCACATTGGTAATAGCATTCAGGTCAGCCATCGGCAATATGCGACAATTCATCGCATCTTTCGCGAATGCATTGCTGACCTCGATGTACAGCCAGAGCCGACTCTATTTGTCTCGCAAAATCCTGTCGCCAATAGCTACGCCCTTGGTAAAGATCATCCCTACATTGTGATTAATTCGGGATTATTAGATCTGCTGACTGAAGACGAAATTCGCGCAGTGCTTGCCCACGAGCTTGGTCATATAAAATGTGGTCACACGACATTAATCCAGATGGCGATGTGGGTGATGAGTGTTGTTTCGACTATTAGCGAAATGACTTTTGGCTTAGGTGGAATTGTCAGCAGTGGCTTGATTTATGCCTTTTTTGAATGGCGGCGTAAGGCGGAACTATCTAGCGATCGCGCAGCCTTGTTAGTGACCGATCAGCTTGATACGGTTCTCTCCACGATGATGAAGTTGTCGGGTGGAAGTTCGGCTTTTGCCCATGAGTTGAGCTTGCCTGAGTTTATTCGTCAATCGGACGCTTATCAAGAGCTTGACAAAGATAATCTCAATCAAATTTATAAATTTATGCTCTATAACGGTTTTGGGGCTGGCTCGATGCTCAGTCATCCATTCCCCGTTGAGCGAGTTCACTATATTCGTGAATGGGCTGAGTCAGAGGAATATGGCAATATTAAGTCTGGCAATTATAAGCGCGGTGATACAACAGGTGCAGTTGATGTTTCGCAATCTCCCAAAGAAGAGAAAAAACCTGAAAGCGAAGCCGAACGTCTGAAGCGTCAAATTGACGATTTACAAGCCGAAATCAATCGGCTTAAGCGTCAATAAATCTAAGAGATGTTGAGCAATGAGCTAGAAATAGAAAAGGGTTGCAGAGCAACTCTTTTCTATTTGCGATCGCTTTCTAGATCAAACACTACTTTTTGCCAATACCAAACTTCAGGTCTATTTGGATGCTCTTGTTTAGCAATATCGATTAGGCGCTGAGCGATCGCCATATTGCCACCAACTAAACCGAGTAAACGCTGTTGTAATTCCAGACTCGGCATTTGCATTAAATCCACAGTTGCCGCCGCATTTGTCTGCTGGCGCTTGACTTCTTTGGTTTGTTTGGCGAGTTCCGATTGCCAGAGATTAACTCGATCTATGGCATAGCGATAGCGATCCATTTTTGACTGGTTAAACCAAATATTCGCCGCTTGTTGGTAATCATCGATCGCACCTTTGAGATCGCCAAAGTCATATCTTGCATTGGCGCGATCGCAATATAGTTGGGGACTATGGTTATTGAGAGACAGCGATCGCGAAAAGTCTTCGATCGCCGTGCGATAGTCTTTAAGTTTTAGATGAGCTTTAGCGCGATCACCATAAATTTCTGACATGCTGGGATGTTCGCGCAGTAACTCATTGAAATCTGCGATCGCACCTTGAGCATCACCAATTTCGAGACGGATGCGACCACGACTGATTCGCACTTCGAGGTTTTGTGGTTCTAAGAAAGTTGCTTGGTTGAGGTCTTTGATTGCTAATTCTGGATCACCCAGTTTGCCGAGGGTCAAGCCGCGCAGACAGAAAGCTTTGACATTTTTAGGATCGATTTGGAGCATCCAATTGAGATCGATCAAGGCCTTTGTATAGTCGCCCTGATCGATTCTTTGCTGCACATTAGCAAAAACATCAGCCGTTGATGGTGGTAATAATGCTTCTAGCGGTTTGTAGCTCTCGATGCAACGGCGACAATTATCTTCGTCGCGTAGTTCTAAAAATAGGCTTGCGGCTTGCTTGTAAGTTGCGATCGCCTTTTCGATCTGGTTTTGCTGCTTGTAGGTCAAGCCCAATAGTTGATGCGCGATCGCCGATTTGGGATTAATCACTAATGCTTGAGCTATATCAGCTTGTGCGCCGATCATATTTGCGATCGCAATGCGGATGATGCTTCGAGCGATCAGCACATCGATTGCGTCAGGTTTCAGACTAAGAGCTTGGTCATAGTCTGCGATCGCACCTTGGCGATCGCCTAAGTCAAATAGGACTAACCCGCGCTGATAATAAGCTTCAATAAGGTTAGGATTCGTTGCGATCGCACAGCTAAAGGCTTGCACAGCCCCATAGCGATCGCCAGCTTTCACCTTTGCCAAACCCTGCTGGTAGAAATCTTCAGTCATTGTTTTTCTGCCAAACTATATTTCCCAAAACTTTACATTTAAAATCGTGTTAATGTCACGGCTGAATTGCCATGTATCAGGAAAAGCAAATCCTTTAGATTGATATTCACCACATACATTTTCTAATGCTACAGGCCATACGTCATCAAATATCTCATCCCAAAATCTTTTGAGACTTGGAGTATCTCTAATCTCAAACTGAATTTCAGATCGCTGATTTCTAATCGTCCGCTCCCATCCATTAAATTCTTGAGGCATATTCACATAAATTCTTTTAAGTAAATGTTCAAGCAATGTTTTGATTCGGCTTCTTAGCTCACGTTTTTCTGATCGTCCCAAACTCTCGACCTCCTCAATTAAGTTATCAATATCTAAACGATCAAAATCTTTAGTCCGTAATTTATTGACAACCTCTTCAGTCCATAGCAAATAGTCATGATCGTACAAATTAACAATCGGAGTAATAGTTTGCGCCATTTGTTGTACTCCTTACCTTTTAGATTTTTTAACTGGCTTTTTAATCACCAATCCCACTAGTATTATAGATAAAACCTATACTTTTGTAGTACATCACTCAGGAGTTGTCGCGATGTCCAAAAAGCCAAAAGATATCAAACATCAGATCGAAAAAACACTGCATACTGTTGCTGATGTAGCTCAGCAGCAGTACGAAAAAAATTTTAAAAAAGCTCATAAAAATGTTGATCAGCAGGTTGACTCGGTACGCGATCGCCTCGAAGAATTTGATAGCTGGGCGGTTGAGTCGGTGAATGAGGCTCTGGAAAATGTTGAGAAAAAACTAGAGAAAAAAGTCTCCAAAACCCTAAACCGCGTCCAAAAAGCAGCGCGATCGGCTTGGGAAAAACTAACTGATTAACAAGAAAGAAGCGCTTCGCGCTGCTTTTTTGTTAATCAGTAACTTGCATTTGGCGCATTAACTCACCGAAACGATCGCTATGTAAGCGATAACTAAGCGGATGCCCAATAAACCGCGCTGTGCTTTGATATAAAATTTCAATTTCGATTAGCCCATTATCTTTAAGGGTCTTGCCTGTCGAGACCAAATCCACGATTGCTTCCGCCATGCCTGTAATTGGTCCAAGCTCCACCGAGCCATACAGGGGAATAATTTCGACGGGCAAATCGATGCTGTCAAAGTAGGCTTGGGCGCAATGGACATATTTTGAGGCGATACGGCTGTGGGGCGGCAGGTCTAATGGCGATCGATAGCGGCTCTCGCTTGAAACTGCGATCGACATCCGACAGCCCCCAAAGCCCAAATCGAGCAGTTTTGCGACCTTAGGCATTTTTTCGCGCAATACATCTTCACCGACAATTCCTGCTTGCGCCTGTCCATATTCCACATATACAGGCACATCTTGCGCTCTGACTAGCAGTGCTTTGGCGGTTCCTGTGGGATCGGTGATTTGTAGTTGACGGTTTGAGTCATCGAGAAAAGCGCTAAAGTCAAGCCCGACTCCTTGGAGTAAGCGGATCGAGTCTTTGAACAGTGAGCCTTTGGGCAGTGCGAAGGTGAACATGGAATGTGGGGTCTGCTAGAGCGTTTGTAATTGTCCATTCTACAGCCCATTGCCGATCGCAAAAAATGCTGACCAATAATTAGGATGATTGTATTTTGGTGATTTGATCAGTGAAACTTGCGCTCTATGTAAAGCCTCAGTCGATGTGACATCCCCTTTTTTGAGTTCATCATAAAAAACTGTCATCAGCACTTGAGTTCCCTCATGATGTACATTCCAAAGCGATGCGATCGCATTTTTTGCTCCTGCTTTCTGGACTTGATAGCCAAAGCCTAGAATTTTTACCCCGTCGCCAAGCTTGCCAACTCCAGTCTGACAAGCACTCAATATTCAAGGCACTGAACTACTAAGGAGTGATCAGTCGCTCAAAGTATCTCTGGACAAGCTTTTTACGGTTTTGTACTCAATCCCATAAATCCTTGCTAAATGCTAGCTTTGATGGCAGCAGCCTGCTCCAGCAAAGACTCCGCAAAAGCGATCGCCTGAGACACCGTACCACTAACACCATCCTGCTCCAAACTTTTTCCTTTTTCCTTTTTCCTTTTTCCTTCCTCAACCGTCATTCCCGAAGCAATCTGAGCCAGCTCCTGTTTGCGCTCTTCCAATTCTAAAAGACGGATTTGGACTTGAGTGCGATCGCAAATTACTTGCTTACTGACCTGAAAATGCCGATCGGCGATCGCCGCAATTAATGGCTGATGGGTCACACAAAGGACTTGAGATGTACGGCTCAGTTGCCAAAGTTGAGTTGCGATCGCTTGAGCCACTCGACCCGATACCCCTGCATCGATTTCATCAAAGACCATCGTGCCGACGTTTGCGTGATTAAATTCCGTAGATACTAGTTGAGATCCTTGATTTTTTTGCTTCACAAAACAAGTTTTGAGCGCCAATAAAAATCGACTCATCTCACCACCAGAGGCAGTTTCGGCAAGAGGTTGCAAAGGTTCACCAAGATTGGGACTAAACTCAAAAACAATGCGATCGCAACCTAATGCAGTTGGTTCCGTCGCATAAAGCCCGACTTGAAAGCGAACCTTTTCCATAGCAAGCATTTTCAGCGCATCGATTTGGACTTGTTCGAGGGCGATCGCAGTTTGCCGTCGTAATTCTGTAAGTTTCTTGCAAGCCTTCAGCAAAGCCTGTAAATCAGCCGCCGCTTTGCGTTCCAAATCTTCAATGGAAATACTTTGATCGGTAAGTTCAGCGAGTTCAAGCTGAAGCTTTTCGGTATAGGCGATCGCTTCGGGAAGTGTGCCATATTTACGGCAGATTTGCTTGATTTGATTAATTCGCTGCTCAATCGTTTCTAGTTGTTCAGGATCAGAGTCAAGACGATTCGTATAATTATTGATCTGTCGCCCCGCCTCTTCGACTTGAGCAAGGGCGCTAGCCACTAATTCGAGAAGCCCCTCAACTTCGCGATCAAGGGTTGCCATTTCCGTGAGAATTGACTCCGCTTGTCCTAACAAATCCGCGCAAGCATTACCAGCATCATTCTGATAAAGCGCTTCATACACGGCATAGCCTTGCTTTTGGAGTTCCACACTATGGGCTAACCGATTGCGATCGCTTTCGAGATTTTCTAATTCATAAGGATCATCTAAATTCGCAGCTTCAAGTTCCTTTAACTGATAGCGCAACATGTCTAAATGCTGTAACCGATTGCGCTCATTTTGTTGGCGGTCAAATAAAGCTTTGCGCGATCGCTCTTTTGCCTCAAATAATTTTGCGACTTTTTGACGTTGCAATAACAAAGCTTGATTAAAAGCTTGATCACCAAAACTATCGAGCCATTCCCTCTGTTGAGCCGCTTGACTCAGCAAGATTGTCTGCCCTTGAGCCGTAATCTCGACAAGGCGATCGCGCAGTTCTTGAATCTGCTGCTTATTGACAACTACGCCATTAATGCGAGTACGATTGCTCCGCGCCGTAATTTCGCGGCTACAAATCAAGGTCTCCGCATCTAATGCATCAATCTCTTGAATCTCTAGCCACTGTGCGATCGCAAAATTAGTCGAAAAAGTCGCTTCGATATTGGCGCGATTTGCCCCAGTTCGTAGCATTCTGGCTGATACTTTGCCACCGAGCGCCGCATCTAGAGCATCGAGGACAATTGATTTACCCGCGCCTGTTTCGCCTGTGAGAATATTCAGCCCCGCATATAGATCAAGCTCTAAGCGATCGATCAGCGCAAAATTTTCAATTTTAAGACTCAGGAGCATAGTTTTTCTCTTGATTTGAGAATGTGCTTGGCACATTCTCAAATATTAGATAGGCAAAGTTTCTCCATTTAAGAGACGCTTGGAAGCACTTAGCAACTCTTCTTCGAGATAGGGCTTGGTGAAGTAGCCCTTTGCACCAAGCTGAATTGCTGACTGACGATGGCGATCGGCTCCTCGTGAAGTTAACATCGCCACAGGAATATCTTTGAGTCGAGAATCCTTTTGGAGCCTCGATAGCAAATCTAATCCATCCATACGCGGCATCTCAATATCGCAGAAGATCATGTCACAGGGCAGCCCAGCGCGGAGTTTTTCCCATGCATCTTGTCCATCTTTAGCCTGTTCGACGCGATAGCCAACTTTCGCAAATGTCAACGACAGTAACTCACGTACCGTAATCGAGTCATCGACAATTAGCACCGTTGGATCGACAGCAATATCTTCTTCCACCGTTGGCTGAATCGTCAGTCCTGAAGTTGAAGGACGCAAGCGACCGCTAGCGATGTCAAATAGCTCCAACACGTTTGCGATCGCCATCACGCGACCATCGCCCAACACTGTGGCTCCTGCAATTCCCGCAGGTTGAGGAATTGGTCCCTCCAGTTGTTTGATTACGATTTCATATTCGCCAAGGAATTGATCGACTTGTAGGGCGAGGTAGCTCGTATCATTACGGAGAATAATAATACAGAGTTCATCGTTTTCTTGCTTGCCATAAATGTTGCTGCGACTAAGGTGGCGGCTATAGGAAAGCAAATTAGATAGATGCTGGAATGGCAAAACTGTATCCCGCCATGGTAAGCAAGGCTGACCTTTATCGTTAAGTACAATCTGGCTTTGAGGAACTTCCACCATATCCTCGAAACCATCGACTGGGAAAGCAATCCGAGCGCGATCGCTAATACAGAACATCGCCTTAGAAATACTCAGAGTCAGCGGTAAGCGAATGGTAAAGGTTGTCCCCTTACCAACTACCGATTCCACAATAATTACGCCGCGAATATCATCAAGACAGGTTTTCACCACGTCTAGACCAACGCCACGACCCTTAAATTCGTCGGCTTTGGTAGCAGTACTAAAGCCAGCTTCAAATAGCAAAGCATAAACTTCATTTTCATTGAGACGATCAACTTCAGACTGCGATCGCAATCCCTTAGAAACAGCACTTTTCTTAACTTTGTCGGTACTGATCCCAGCGCCATCATCGCCAATAGAGATTACGGTTTGGTTACCTTGGTGATAAGCTCGCACCGTCAATCGTCCCGTTGCTGACTTGCCAGCCGCTTGGCGAGTAGAGGGGTCTTCTAATCCGTGATCGATCGCATTATTGACAAGATGTGTAAGCGGACTTGTGAGTGACTCCAAAATCGCCTTATCAATTAAGGTTTCACGCCCATAGATGTCTAGTTCCGCCTGTTTCCCTGTCGCGATCGCGCGATCGCGAATACCTCTAGGTAAGCGATCGGCAATTTGCGCGAAGGGGACCATGCGTGATTGCTTGAGATCATCTTGAACTTGGGTGGTAATCGTGCCTAGTTGGCGGGTTACCTGATCGGTCTCACCCACCACAAACTCAATATCAGATGCAGATTCACGAACTCGAACAATTAATTCGATAATCTCTTGAGATAGAACGTGGAAAGTATTGTAGCGATCGAATTCAATTCCTTCAAAGTCATTGGTCACCGAACTATTTGAGTTAGCTCCATCGTTTAATTGCGATGGGATATCAAAACTATAGGATGATCGTCCACCACGCCCTGCGGTTAGAGAAGCTTCTAGCAAAGAGCGATCATATTGATCGCGCATTCTTTGCGATACATCACTTAATAATTGCACTTGATGCAATAGATTCGTAATAAACTGCTGCAATCGCTCCTGATCCTGCTCTAAAAGATTGCGGTTTACAACCAGTTCCCCAACGAGATTATTAAGACTATCAAGGTACTTAACATCAACACGCATGGTCGAATCAGTTAACTTGGGCTTACGAGTAGTTGCTGGTTGACGGGTCGAAGCTCTAGTCATCACTTGTCCAATCTCTGGAGCAAATGTACTCTGAATCATCTTATCTAACTCATCAAACTCATCATTTATCTTCTTGGTTTTTTCAGTCTCGTCGAAGCTATTACCATCGCCTAAGCTATTACTATCGCCTAGAAGAGCGTCCAATTCATCGAAATTCATATCATTGGAATCCACTGATACATGATCATTGAGAACAGTTGCTGTAATCTGATCATCGAAAGTTCTATTAATCACGCCATTAACATCATGTGGCATATTGCTAGAATTACCAATCATCGCCTCTAAATCATCGAAGTCGAAGTTGTCATCAATGCCATTTAGTTCTTCATTTTGCAATTGCTGCTCAGGTTCTAAGTTTATTGTCTCTGGGGCTTGAGTGACAAAGAAATCCATTTCGGGAACTTCTGCATCTAAATCATTAAATTCGCCAAAATCTAGAGGAGTATCAAGGGCTGGGTTGTCGCTCAGCAATTCTTCTTCAGGATTTTGCAACAAACTATTAACTTCTACATCATCATCAACTTGGAAGAAATCCGCCAAATTATCAATGCTAGTCTTTACCGATGCATCATTATCTTCAAGATTTTGATCTTCTTGGACATTGGCCAGCCCCAGCTCCACCGTTTGTAAACTCGTATCTTGCAAGTTGTCATCTAACATACTTGTCAAATCATTGATGTCATCGGCTTGCGCTAATGGAGTTGCTTGATCAAAGTTGATTTGCTCGAAATACTCCCCTGCCAAATTTGCAGGAGTAGCTTCCGCGATATCTTCGTCTACCATTGTGAAGAAATCAGAATTAAGATCTTGAGAAGAATCAAAATCAATAAATGATTCTTGCTCTTCTTCAGATATATAGATTGCATGATCAAAATCACTAATATTGGTTAGATTAGTACTAAATTCACCAGACTCATTATGGGAAACATTTTCGGCAAAACTCTGAGGCTCTTCTACTTCATCAAAGAAGTCGCCCAAATCATCAGTATTACTAATGGCATTAGCATAATCATCTAGTGCATTATGATCACCAGAACCAACTTCAGCATCTTCCGAATCACCAAAGAAATCATCTGATTCTTCAGTAATTGCAAGATCAGTGAAAGCCTCTAATTCGTCATTCACCTCATCAATAAAGACATCTGGCTCTCCAGAAACAGCCAAGAAATCGCCTAAATCATCATTATCACTAATCTGGTCAAAGCTATCAACGTAATTACTGCTAATATCGCCAGAATTAATTGCAGGTTCTTCAGATTCCGAGAAGAAATCCCCTAGATCGTCAATGTTATCAAATTCATCGCTGAAATCATTAGCGATCGCATCGGAAATATCTCCTGACTCTAAAGGCTCCGCAAAGAAGTCAGCAAGATCATCAGTATCATTAATTGCACTATTGATTTCGTCATCTTCATTAAAACTAGCAAAGTTTGAAGTAGCCTCATCAAGTTCTGAAGTATAGAAACTGTCATCTTCTTCACTACCATTAACAACAGGAATTGGAGCTTCTATTCCTTGGGCTGATTCAGTAAATTCATCATTGTCAAATCCTAGCTCATCAAATACATTCAATCCACTCGTATCAATGTCATCAAAGGCTTTATTTTCCAAAATTGCATCTGGGTGGTCGTTAGACGCAATTTCTGCGGAATCTTCAAAGAAATTATCAACGTCAGCATTAATATTTTCTTTATTAATAAGGCTAGGAGATGATTCCAACAGGACTTGCTCAAGACTTCCCTCGATCGCAAAGGGATCGTCCAGCAAATCTATATCTTCTTCCGAAAAAGTTAAGGCAAATGGTTCACTAGGGCTATCATTGTCATTATCAGTAACTTCATTTTCTGCTCTTGCGATCGCGGCAAAATATTCTTCACTAGAGAGCGGTTGCGACTCGTCAACGTCGATTTCACTGACTTGCTCAGCCATAATTTGTTCAACACTAATTCCCTCACCAATATCCATCTCTAAACCAAGATCAAGATCAAATTGATTATCTAGAGACTCGTCATCAGCAAAATCTTCTGTAAATAGGCTATCTAGACTTGCTTGCTCTCTTTCAGGAATAATCTCGGAACTAATTTCCGAAACAACGTCAGTATCCTCTCCCCACGAATCTTCAATATCTTCTGGGAATAGAGAACTATCATTCTCTTCGATCGCTAAGTATTGATCAGGGAATTCACCAAATAGCTGATCAATACTAGATTCTCCACTGCGTAAGTTGGAAATCGTTAAATCATTATTATCCGAATTATTGTCAAGGAGATCGGCAAATTCATCATGACTGTCAGTAGTCTCACCAGCGCCGTGGTTGGCTATATTCGTTTCATTGGATTCGATATCCTCCCATGCAGCATCAAAATCAATGTCATCATTCTCAAATAAAATGGCAAGAGATTTCAACTCTGAAGCACCGACTTTTGGCCCATCAATATGCTGATTCTCAGTGATTTCATATTCGCTATCCATCCAATCCATCTGATCGACTTGATTTTTGTGAGTATCTGGCAAATCAAATACTTCCTCATTGACCTGATCAGCAAACAGATCGATATCTAGATTTGGATTTGAATCTTCATCTTCATCGGTGGATGTAGTGGATGTAATAGATGCATCAGAAATGTCAAAGTCATCATCAAAGTCATCAATATTTACATCTTCACCAATATTTCCAGATGCTGTTGTAAAAATTGTACTAACTTCATCCTCCTCTGGCTCTGAAAATTTATAGGGCAAGAGATTTTGGAGTTGTAGTGACACAGCAATTTCTACTTCCCGATTCGTCAGCACCAGATCTTGAGCTTCTTTTAACTCTCGAATCAAAATAGGCGCAAGGGTACGATATGCGTTATTAGGCTGCGCGATCGCATTTTTAATTTGAGTGACTAAATTAGTCCAATTTGGTAGATCAAAGTTGTTGCCAATTTCTTGGAAACCACTGCAAACTACTTGTAACTGCGATCGGCTTTCGGCATTATCTGTAGCTCGAAAGAGTTGCAGCATGTCTCGCATTTTGGTCGTGATTTCTTGCTGAAATACTGACTTTTGAGAAACAACTAATTCCTGTGGTTGAGGAGTTTTTTCAGCTTGCTCACTAAATGCCTCCGTCGATATCTTCCCATCAGTATTCGAGACTAACTGATGTAGGTAGGACTCCAGCTCAGCAAAGACAGGCTTGACTCGGCTATTTGTTTCAGTCGTTAACTCATCAGATATTTTGTAACTGCCTTGCAGCGCATCAAGAAGCTCTGACAGGGGATCAAATCCCGCTAGCAATAAGCTCTTTAACCGCTCATCGACAGCTATTTGGGCGTTTTCGGTGAGAATTTTGAAAAAGTCTTCTAATCTATGGGCAATATGCTGAATGCTGCCTACCCCTAGCATCGCCGCGCCACCCTTAATTGAATGCGCTGCTCGAAAAAGCTCATTAACTGATTCCGAATCATTGAGGACATCTTGCAAGTTTAATACGCCTTGCTCAATCGTCTGAAGATGTTCGCGGGCTTCCTCGATAAAGTAGCCCATGATCCGCTGCTGTTGTTGTTCCGAGTTCATGACAGAATCCTCTCAAAGATTTGGGGTGCGAGTGGTATAGCTAGAGGTAATAATCAAGAGCGAACTCCCGTGGTTTTATCACCCGCATCAACGCGGAATCGTTCCACAGAATCTTGGAGGCTACGCGCCACACCCACCAGATTTTGGAGCGATGCTGACACCCTTTGAGATTCTTGCGAAGTTTCTTGGGCGGACAATTCAACTGACTGCATAACCTGCGATACCGTCCTTGAAGTCTCGGTTTGCTTGACGGTATCTTCTGTAATCGATAGTACCAAAGTTTCAATGCGATGGGACACTTGGATAATGTCTGTCAACGATTGACGCGCCTGTTCAGCACGCTTTGTACCATCGATAACTTGTTGCGTACCTACTTCCATCGCTTGTTGCACACTACTAGTCTCACTCTGAATTTGCAAGACGATTTGCTCGATTTCCTTAGATGACTTAGCGGCGCGATCGGCTAGCTGCCGAACTTCGTCAGCAACGATCGCAAAACCTCGACCTGCATCACCCGCCCTTGCGGCTTCAATACTAGCGTTGAGCGCCAGTAAGTTGGTACGGGAAGCAATCTGAGAAATCAAACCCACGATCTTAGAAATTTCTTGTGAAGACTCGCCAAGGCGCTTAACCTTGCGCGTGGTTTCGGCAACTGTTTCACGAATATCCAGAATACCTGCTACGGTGCGTTCTACCGCATCGCCGCCCTTGATCGCCGTTTCCGATGCAAGTTTAGCCACCTGATCAGCCTCACGCGCACTTTCAGCTACCCGTTGAATCGATTCGGTCATCATTTGGACTGAGTTTAAGGTAACGCTTAACTCTTCAGCTTGGCGTAACGCATCCGATGACAAACTACGCGCAAATGCTTCATTTTCACGAGAACTTTCGTTTACCTGACGCGCCGCAATTTTTACTTGGTTAACAATCTCGCGCAGGTTTTGAATGGTGAGGTTGAAGGAGTCAGCCACCGCACCAAGTACGTCGGCAGTTACCTCAGCCTGTACAGTTAAGTCGCCTCGCGCTGCGCCTTCTACGTCATCAAGTAAGCGAATTACTTGACGTTGTAAATCTTCTTTGGCTTGTTCTTGCTCGGCGGCTTTGCGCTGGGCTTCGGTGGTATTAGACACGATCGACTGAATCATTTGGTTAAAGCTTGCGGCGAGTCTACCAAACTCATCTTCACTATAAACGGTCGCACGAGGACTCATATCACCACGAATAACAGCCTCAAACTGAGATTGCAAATTTGCAGTCGATTGATCAATCAGTCGAGATGAGCGTTTGCCTAATCCCCATGCGATCGCCCCACTTGCCAAAGCTGCGGCTCCACCCATCATCCAGCCAGTATTTCTGACTTGTTCGCGGGATGTTTTATCAGATATTGAGCCTGTGGCTAAGTTGGTAACTATACCTGCGGCGACCATCGCGACAACCCCGGCGGCGATCGCCGTGATCACGCTCTTGGTCTTGAGCGGCATATTGTCAAAAGGAGAGAATAAACCACCCTGCTCAGAGGCTTCGGCGACGACATCAGCACCAGCCCTCTTTGCCCCTACTGGTGTATTAATAGCCCCTAATCCAAATAACTCAGCTTCATTTCCCGACTGATTAAATCGGGCTGAAGACATATCTTGATTGGCTAATGATGTCGTATTTGAACGCCCTGATGTACTAAAGTCTTGATCACCAAAGTCCGACATGGATCGGTCTGAGACCATCTGTGTCGCATCTGAGTCACCAAATGAATTAGAAAAAGACGATTCGCTAATGTCATCAAAATCATCAAATTCATCCATGAAAACAACATCACTGTCTGAATTCATGTTGCCTGAAGCATCGCTAGATTTGTAACCAGAGTTAAAACTTGATTCCCCTGCCATCTGAGTCTCTGCACCATAGCTGTACTGACTAGAGCCATTCATCGAATTGTCAGAACTAAAATCTTCAAAATCAAAATCGTCAATCCGATTTGACCCAGTACTTTGACCACCACTATCATCAGTAGACCAAGCTCCCTGCGAATAATTCGATTGGTTATAGTTATTATTTTCGTAGACGTATTGCTTATTACTAAACTGATCTACTTCGCTGACCGTATTTCCTAGCCCAAAGCTATCATCGTTGAGATCTAGTCTTTCTTTAGCTGCCGCAATACCGCTATGGGCATATTCTAAAATAGAGTTGTCGTCAGTCAAATGTAAAACAGTTTCGTATTCGCCAATTGAATCCTGATAGCGCTCTAGGGCGAGATTTATATGGGCATGAAGAAGACGATACATAGGGTCGCTAGGGCAGACTTTAACCAGCTCCTGAGTTAATTTGCCAGCTTGGCTGTAGTCTCCTTGCATGTAGGCTAAGGAAGCCTTTTCGTATTCTTTTTGGTATTGTGTACTTGAGGCCATGTGCTTTCTCCTAAAATCCCTAAAATCTCTGCCTTTTGCGCGAAATCATCTTGAAATTACTATATCTAGGATGCCCACCTTGCTGATCGTAAAATATTAACTTGATCTAGCAGCTTTAGGGGATCGGTGTCTTCCATTGTCCACTCACCTTTTATAAACGGAGCCATACTGTCAGAGCTATTTCTGGAGACATTAAGTTTTGAAGAATCAAGCCAAGCCATTACGCCAATTTGTTCTACTGCTAAACCTAACATCATGCCCTGATCCTCGATCGCAATGATCGAAATTTCGGCGCGATCAGTATTAACGGGAGGAGCCTCTCCCAAAAATTGACCGAGATCACCTACCCACACTACTCTACCCCGAATATTTACTGTACCGAGCAGTAATGGGGAGACATTGGGCATCGGGTTGATCCGATCTGGAGCATATTCCAAAACCTGACTGACCCCAATTGCAGGTAAAGCGAACTCAATTCCAGAAGCCACAAAAAATCTTAAGTGCAGCTCACCTTCTGGAGCTTCGATCCCTTGATCGAAGTCAGTAGCCTGATCTTGTCCGAGGCCGGGGAAGAATTCTTGGTTTCCTACCATAATTTGAGGATCTCTACCTTGCAAAATAGCAAATTTTAAGTGTCTTCAACTTTCAAAAACTAAACCAAAAACTAAACCAAAAAACTAAAAATCGAAAATACTGAGAAAATATTAAAGTATTGATGTTAACCAACAGCCCTTAAATAATCAAGGATTGTCTATACTTTTAGCACTCTTAGTGAAATTCTTAAGCTTTTCTCAGTAACTGTTTGACTGTGCCAACTAGTTCTTGAGGCTGAAATGGCTTAGCTATATAGGCATCAGCACCCTGCTTCATGCCCCAATAGCGATCAAATTCTTCACCTTTAGATGAACACATGACGACGGGAACACGCTCAGTTTTGGGATCGGTTTTAATACGACGACATAACTCATAGCCATTCATGCGGGGCATGACAATGTCCATAACTACGATGTCTGGACAATTGCCTTGCATTTGCTCTAGGGCTTCCACACCATCACCTGCTGTCTTTACGGTTAAGCCGCTACCCTTGAGTAAGTCCTCAATCATTTCTCTTTGTGTCACGCTGTCTTCAACCACCAGAACTGTACTCATACATGAATGCCCAGATAGGATTCTTCCACTAGCAACTTACCAGACCAATATATTAAGGTTAATACGATTGGCATTTTGCTTTGCCCATCTTAAATTCTAGGTTAGCGTCTAACTATTTATGAAATTGTTCTTTTTTCTCCGATCATAGGGATTGAAATTGGAGCTGAAAGTCAAGACACAAAATAGCATGTATATGGCTTTACTCTTGCATTAAACCCAAAATACTTTTTAGGTGACCCGATCAAGGGTGCGGTATTGGACTGCTTCGGCAACATGAACTACTTGAATATTTTCGGTATTGGCGAGATCGGCGATCGTGCGGGACACCTTGAGAATCCGATCTGTGGCGCGAGCGGATAAACCTAAACGCTTAATCGCGGCTTCTAATAAATCGCGGGAAGGATGATCGAGTTCGCACCATTGCCGTAAATGCCTAGATTGCATCTGAGCATTGCAATTCACTTTTGTTTCCTGTTCAAATCGATTTTGTTGGATTTTGCGTGATGCTTGGACTCGTTCTTTAACTGCACTTGAGTTTTCGCCTTCATGCGATCGCGTCATCTCCTCAGGCTTTAACCTTGCCACCGTTACCTGTAAGTCGATCCGATCCATCAATGGTCCTGAGAGTTTTGCCCAATATTGTTCACGCTGACGTGGTGTACAAGTGCAAGGCTGCACAGAATCGCCATAATACCCACACTGGCAAGGGTTTGTGCTAGCGACAAGTGTAAATTGGGCTGGAAAGGTCACCGATTGACGGGTGCGGGAAATGCACACAAACCCATCTTCTAAGGGCTGTCGCAAAAATTCCAATACGTCCCGCTTAAACTCGGTTAGCTCGTCTAGAAATAAAATCCCGTTTGTGGCTAATGTGATCTCCCCAGGACGCGGGAAGCTACCGCCGCCGACTAGTGAGGGTCCAGAGGCTGAGTGGTGGGGGCTACGAAATGGGCGATCGCTGACCATGCCTTTACCTTTTAATAAACCAGCCACAGAGTGAATTCTGGTCACTTCTAGGGCTTCATCAAAGTTCATATTTGGCAAAATACTCGGTAAGCGTCTTGCTAATAGAGTTTTGCCAGATCCCGGCGGACCAACAAAAATCAGATTATGCCCACCTGCGGCGGCGATTTCCAAAGCGCGACGGGCTTGGTGTTGACCTTTAACATCTTTAAGATCGAGTTTAAATTCACTTTCATGCCATTTGAGATCGGGATCGGCAACTACTGGGGGATATTTGTGAGGATTGGCTAAAAAATCTCCTACTTCAGTAATGCTTTGTAAGCCATATACTGCCAAGCCTTTAACTAAGGCTGCTTCTTGCGCGTTTTCCTTCGGGACAATAATCCCAATCATTCCTAGTCGCTGGGCTGCGGCTGCGATCGGTAAAACGCCAGAGACAGGGCGCAGTGAGCCGTCAAGGGAAACTTCACCTAAGAACAGGTGGTCGCCTAGCAATTGCGGATCGACCTGTTCGGAGGCGGCTAAAATGCCAATGCTAATTGGTAAATCAAAGATTGGTCCCTCTTTACGCAGATCGGCAGGTGTGAGATTAATCACAATCTTTCGCATTGGGAAAGCGAAGCCTGCATTTTTGATTGCGGCTTTCACCCGTTCTCGGCTTTCTTGAACTGCGGTATCGGGTAACCCTACCAAGGTAATGCCAGGTAATCCTCCTGAGACATCTACCTCCACACCCACTTGGATCGCGTCGATACCTAAAATTGCTGCACTCCAAACCCTTGCTAGCACTTTTTACCTATCACAATAAAACTGATAAATTCTCAATTAATCAAGATTATCACATCTAAATTATTCATTATTCGTATATTTATTATTTGAGTTAAAAGTAACTTGTTATGCTAATAGTCAGCGAAGCTGAGCGATCGCATATTAATTTCTTGGAGTTCCAAGCTTTTTTCATGGGTTGGAGGGATTGAATCATGAAAGGATTCACGCAGTAGGGCATTGAAATCATTGATAGGTTGCCAAGATGGCTCAAAGGGATGGACTGCTAGGCTACAAGCTTCCCAAGCTGGACTAACAGGAACGTCTAATTTGGCACAAAATCCACCTCTTCTTCCTTCAGGATTGTAGTGCTGACACAATCGACAAGCTGAAACCGATTTGCCTGAAGCGTTCATATATCTTGATTGGGCTTTGCCAAAAATTAAATTTATTAAAAACAATTTATTAATTAGCTCAATTATGAACGGTAGTAATAGAGAGCTAAGTAAGCTCTGATCGTCTCTTAGAAATCATTTCAGCGATCCCAAATAAAATATAAATTTAATAATGTCTTAATTGATTCCTGTAATGCTTTCATAACAATCTTCTTGGGGAATTTATAGATTCAAAGTAGATGTTCTAATAGTTAAGAAAACATAAAGATCGTTTTCGTTTGGATTTCGCGTAAGTATTTCTACTTAAAAGCAAGTACCAAATATAAAACCCAAATTAGTAGGGCGGCAAAGCCGCCCTACTAATTCTGGTTTTAGGGGTTTTATTTTGTACGAGTACTTAGTGCATGATTTTGCGCGGCTACTGAATCTTTTGGCTTACAAAGATGATCGGGTAGTGCCGAGCCTGAAGGATCAAGTTTGTCGGCTAGGTGGGGATATTTAATCCTGCCATGGTTGCGCTCTTGCCAGACCTTGATAAATACAGGTGCAATCCGATCTAAATCTTCCCAAGACAAGGAGCAATCTTGGAGTTGACCGTCATCCCATCGAGCTTGAAAAATTCGCATCAGCAGTTTTTTGGCGGCTTCGAGCGTTGTTTCTGTGCCAAGCGATCGCAAGGCGGCTTCACAGGCATCAGCTAACATGACGATTCCTGTCTCACGAGATTGCGGGATTGGTCCGACATAGCGAAAATCGTCTTCAACTACGTGATCCGATCGCTTTTGGGCTTGGCAATAAAAATAGCTGATCGTGATCGTGCCTTGATGCTCTGGAATAAATGCTTGCAGCATTTCAGGAAGGTGATACTTTTGAGCTAATTTGATCCCGCCTGAAACATGCTCTCTGACGATTCGAGAACTTTCCCAAGGATCATTAAGGGTGTCATGGGGATTGGGTTGCCCCATTTGATTTTCGATGAAATATTCAGGTCGGAGGGTTTTGCCAATATCGTGATACAGCGTACCTGTTCGCACTAAGGCTGTGTCAGCGCCAAGTTCACGGGCGGCGGCTTCGGCAAGGTTTGCTACAAATAAAGTGTGTTGAAAAGTCCCAGGGGTTTCGGTGACTAGGCGGCGCAGTAAAGGGCGATCGAGGTTCGCTAGCTCGGCTAGACGAAATGGGGTTAATGCGTAAGAAATATGCTCTAGATAAGGAATCGCACCAAGAGCGACGATCGCCGCAATCAATCCTGCCGATGCATACTGAAGAGCCGTAATCGCGATCAAGACTGGTGGAGTCGAGCCTGCAATAATTGCGATCGCAATATATACGGCGGCTTGGACACAGCCAACGAGTAAACCTGTGGCGGCTAGATGCGATCGCGTCAGGGGGCGGTCAGTAATCGCCGCCGCCACAATTGCGCCAATAATGATCGGCGCGAGTGCGAGTAAGTCAGGGCTAATTGCGATCGCAAGCAAGCTTGAGGTGAGACAGGTAACTAGGAGCGCAAGGCGTGAGCTATAAAAGCTGCCGATGATCAGACCAATACTGGCTAATGGCAGAAACACGAGCATATTCGGAGCCATCAGCACTGTGGCTAAAGCACTGCCGATGCAGATAATGCCAAGTGCCAAAAGATCTTTAATATGCAATTTGACTTTCAGCAAATATTGCCATCGCCGATTAGCATAGCCGAATATGCCAAAAGCTAAGGCTGTACTGGCGACCATTAAGATCAATCCCTTGAGATTGACTTGTCTTTGCGTCATTTTTAATTCATCTAAAATCACGAATTGACGCTCAGTAATTTTTTCCCCACCTTTAACGATTAAATCCCCGCTCTTAAATGAAACTCTTTGAATTTGCACCGATTCAGAAGCTTTGAGCGCTCTTTCGGTTGTCCCCACATAGTCAATCGTCATATTTGGCTGGACTGTCCCAATGAGCAAAGCGATCGACATAGCGCGGTCTTCATTCGCTGGTAAGTTGCTCAGGTTGGCAAGTCGTTTTTGCAACATTTCGTCAGGCAATCCCGCCACAATCCCTGTGGCTTGGACATCGATCAATGCTTGGCGCGTCAGTTTTTTGCAAGTTTGCCATTCTTCATTGGTCATCTCCAAAAGGCGATCACGAAACATCTCTGGTCCTTTTGCGACACTCTCTTGAGTCATTGCATAGGCTTTGCGAGCCTCAGTCACCGTATTAATTAGCTTTTGATAGTCTTGAGGAAGAGCATTAATTTTGTATAGAGTTAGCTCTACCAATGCTACGGATGGGGCTTCTTTATCTCTATTGATCAAACTTGCGATCGCAGCCTGATTATTGGCTCTATCTTGCAACTGCCACCAATCGAGATCAGAGATCCTTCTAAAATATCGTTGCACGTCATCACTAAGAATTTTGCGATCGGCGTAAGGTAAGTTGCCAGATGATATCCGCAAGTTGTCCCCCACTTGCAGGAGTTCTTCCAGATGCTTGCTCGCATTAGCGTCCATTTCAGGATTACTACGATAGATCGGGATTACTTGTTGTTTAGCTCGTTCTTTCGCCTGTTTAGTTGCCTCAATGTCAGTCGCGATGATCGTTTTAGGCGATCGCAAATCTTGATCGACAAACGTACCAATGCCCAAGCGTGGCTCAGCATAAAAACGAATACTGAGGGTGGAAATCAAGCAGACAAATGTAATTCCGATAACTGCTCTAACAGACCACTTACGAGATATGCGACGGGTCGTTTCTGGGAGCAACGATGCATGGTTGGGAGCAATTCCCATAGTTTAATTACAGCGTGAGGTGGAGTAATTTATAATTTTTAAATAATTTTAAGTAGGAAGAGTAAGACATAAGCCGGGTTCTGTTTCAGGAGTTTTATCAACTGCCTTAGCGGTTATCTATCTGGGATATTTGTTACCAAATACCTCATGCGGCACACACTTAATTGCGATCGCCTAGCTTTCACTAAGCAACCCCATCAAGCAACGGACACAAGATCAACTGAAGATCGCAACACTTGTATCCTCTCGCCTTGCTTCCAACTGGGGTTTACCGAGCCAGAGCCTCACGACTCTGCTGGTGCGCTCTTAACACACCTTTGCACCCTTACCTGTTATAGAGATATCGCTTCGCGATATCTCTATAACAGGCGGTATTTTTCTGTGGCACTATCCTCACGATCGCTCGCACTGGGCGTTATCCAGCAGCCTGATCTTCGTGGAAGCCCGGACTTTCCTCAAAACTTGTACTCAAAATAGCCTTTCGATAATTTTGAGACAAATTTCGCAACCGCACGCTTACTTTTCCCAATTACCATTATGTACTAAAGGACGGTTTTGATTACCATGCAAGATTATTAGCGGCTTGCCTCGGTAAAATTCAGTTAGTGTCACGATTTATTTACGTCCCCAGTGATTTATCTCAACAAAACCGTAGGGGCTGAGCATTTGCGCCACAATTTTAAAACTCATCACAGAAATCCTGATCCGCAAATGCTCAGCCCTCTGTGCTTTTACAGACAATTTGTCCCTGCGTTGTGAGGTTTTGGGCAGAGCATTCCCAAAGAAAAATTATCTAAAAATTTATAGATTGTGGCGGGAATGCTCTGCCCCTACAGCTCAATTCTATCGGCGCGAATAAATAATGACACTAACAAAATTCAGGCAAAAGCTGCTATAAGTATGCAGAAATAATGTTTATCAAAATCAGGTTGGTTTGCTAAACTATCTGATTATCCGAGGTTAAACTAAGATGCCTCAAGTCGTACTCAAAATTAATTACATTCTCTACTTACAGGTGTAAGTGCCTAACTAAATGATGAAACACTTCTCCAAAGGGATGTACACGCTAATTTTGTCCTTGATGTTGGTAATTGTCGCGGGAGTCTCTCAGGCTGCTGCTGCCAATTTGTTGAGGGTTTTGGTTAGAGAGGAAAATGGCTCCAAAATGTCTGTAGCTGTGACTCAACCATCCACCCTGCAAGCTTCAGGACAAGCCAGCCGCCGTCTCGATCCCGGTAAGTGGTACACATTGCCCCTCACTTCGGCTTATCGAATTACTCCTAGCAATAATGGATTGGTGCAAGTTGGCAGCAATCTTTATCCAGGCGAGATCGAGTTGCGGGCTTGGAATAAAAAGGCGATCGCAATTAATGTGTTGTCCCTTGAGGAATATCTGCGTAGCGTGGTACCTAGCGAAATGCCAGCTAGTTGGCATATGGATGCATTAATGGCGCAAGCGGTGGCGGCGCGTAGCTATGCTGTCAATACGCAGCGTCAACGCAAATGGGGTGAAGCCCCTTATGATCTAGTCAGTGATACTCGCGATCAGGTATACAAAGGCTTTTATCGCTTTGACTCGCAAACTGGTCAGGCGATCGCCCTCATCCATAGTCGTAGCGATCAGGCTGTTGCCTCAACCGCAGGTTATATGCTCAGACCTGGATTTAAGGGTTACTATCGCGCTCGATTAGCCCGTAACTGGATTAGTTGGGGCGGCGGATATATGCCTGTCTCTGACGGACAACACCTCGATCAAGAAATGACTCAACAGATGGCTGAAAAGGGCTGGAATTGGGTACAGATTTTATCTTGGTGGTATCGCGATCAACCGATCAAATAAAAATAAGGGCGACACTTCGTGTCGCCTTTATTTTTCAAAAGATGAGAGGCGGCGCAAAGCGCC
>JAYUSC010000013.1:0-5716 GCA_043755885.1 Pseudanabaena sp.
GCCCGCCGAACCAATTTTGGGTTTTATATGCACAGGTTATTTAATTCTCATTCCTTATCATTTCTTTTTGTTAAGAAATATCTACTGTTTCGCTAAGAAACGTGTGCGATCGCATTTATAAATAATCAAGAATTGAATCAGCAACGCGGTTAATCGCTCCCTTTTCGCCCAAGCTTTCTCTTACTTTGGCATATCCATCCAGCATAGTTTGCCTTGCTTGAGGATTGATTAATAGGTCTAATACACATGCTGCGATCGCATCGGGACGCGCATCATTCTGGACAAATTCAGGTACTACTGATTCCATATTTACCAAATTTACGGGCGAAATAAATGGTAGTTTGAGCCTCAAAATATTACTGGCAATCCAAGCAGTAAGTCCACTGACCCGATATAAAATCACCTGCGGCACATTCAGAAGCGCCGTCTCCAAATTTACTGTTCCCGATTTGCTCAATACTAAATCAGCAGCACTAATCGCAATTTGGGATTGACCCGAAATAATTGTGGCTTTGATGTCATGTTCCTTGAGTAGTTTCTCAACTTCAGGGCGATAGCGCTCTAAGGATAGCGGTAACCAAAATTTGACATGGGGCAGTTTGGCTTGAATGATTTGGGCAGCTTTGAGAATAATTGGCATCACAAATCGCAATTCTTGGGTACGTGAAGCTGGTAGCAAAGTCACCACCAAATCATCCTCAGCGATACCAAGTTGTTTTCGCGATGTGATGCGATCGGGAATCTTTGCCATCAAATCTACAAATGGATGTCCAACCCATTGCACATTTGAACCTTGCTTCTCATAAAAAACGGCTTCTTGCGGAAAAATCGCTAATAATCTATCGGTGAAATCTGCGATCGCCCTCGTGTTTTTGTCGTTATATGACCAAACCCATTCTTGAGGAGCGATGTAATAGATGACGGGAATCTTTAACGTGCGTTTAGCATAATTTCCCATACTTTGATTGGGCATCATGTAATCGATTAGCACCATTACATCGGGAGGAGCAGTTTTCAACCATTGTTTTGCCTCTCGCTGCACCTTAAGGGTTGGCAAAATATAAGGTAAAGCTTCAAATATCCCAATTGAACCAATCCCAACTGTATTTCCTAGCACTCTAATCCCTGTTGCTGCCATGCGATCGCCACCAAGCCCGACGATTTCTAATTCAATCCCTCTTAAAGCAGCCCGTTCACGCAGAGCCTCAATCAAAATTGCCCCATGCCAATCGCCTGACACTTCCCCTGTACTGATAAACACGCGGCGTTTGATCTTGATGTCTGAGCTAGATTCCATACTTAAGTTGTAAGAGCAGGTTGTGCCATATTATTTCACGTCAAATGCAATATATTGCACATCCTTATGGTACACTCGTAAAGGTCAAAATTTTGGACTAGAAAGAAGTGCCTAAGCTCAAAACTCGTAAATCTGCCGCCAAGCGATTCAAGGTGACGGGTAGCGGCAAGTTTGCTCGCCGCCACGCTGGTCGCAATCACCTACTAGAGCATAAGCCCACTGTTCGTAAGAGCAGATTGGGTAAAATGGCTATAGTTGATGAGACTGATAACCACAGAGTAAGTGCAATGATGCCTTACGCCTAATTAGGTATTTTTTAGGGCGCGAAGCGCCCTAAAAAATTAAAGTTAAAATAATTTCACGATAATAACCAACTGCCATGACGAGAGTAAAACGCGGTAACGTAGCTAGAAAGCGCCGCAACAAAGTACTGAAATTAGCCAAGGGCTTTCGCGGATCGCACTCTAAGCTGTTCCGCACTGCTAACCAGCAGGTAATGAAAGCTCTGCGTAATGCCTACCGCGATCGTCGCAAGAAGAAGCGCGATTTCCGTAGTCTCTGGATTGCCCGCATTAATGCGGCGGCTCGCCTACAAGGTTTGAACTATAGCAAGTTTGCAGGTTTGCTCAAGAAATCTAATATTGAGATCAATCGGAAGATGCTTTCTCAGATTGCGATTCTTGATCCTGATGCTTTTACCGCGATTGTGGAAAAAGCAAAAGCGGCTGCTTAAAACTAAAAAAGAAAAAAGCGGCGCTAAGCGCCGCTTTTTTCTTTTTTAGGCTTTTTGAGGTTTTAGGGAGGTAGTGTGAAAAAGAATCAGATTGGGACTTTTGCCTTAGCAACGATCGCAATAATTTCCTTGTTTGATGGGGAAGATTATTTCAAGTTTTTTAAGCCTCATAATCTGGCGATCGCAGCAGAAACAAACTCATTAATAACTCCAGAAATAAATACTCTCGATAAAATCCAAAAACGGGGCAAGTTAGTTATTGGGGTTAAAAATAATTTGCCCCCTTTAAGATTTCGCGATCGCAGTGGCAATTTATCAGGGCTAGAAATTGATATTGCGCGTGAATTAGCTAAGGAGCTAAATTTCCAAGTTGAACTAGTGCCTTTAAAAAATCGCGATCGCCTATCTGCATTACAAAATAATCAGGTTGATTTAGCGATCGCCCAAATCACCGTCACCACAAATCGTTCGCGCTTAGTTGATTTTTCGTTGCCCTATTACACCGACAGCACGATTGCGATCGCAAAGCGTGGCACAACTTCTCAAGAACTAAAACAGCCTATCGCGATCGGTGTTCTCAAGAATTCCTCAGCGATCGCGGCGATCCAATCGCAATTTCCGACATCGGCGATTATTGGTGCAAGTTCCTATGTTGATGGCTTAGATGCATTGCTATCTGGCAAAGTTAAGGCTTTTGTGGGCGATCGCAGTAGTCTCGTCGATTGGCTAAAAGATCATCCTGATTATGAGATTATTGGGCAACCTTTGGCGGTGCATAGTCTTGCGATCGCATTACCGCGTGGTTTACAGCATCTAGATTTACGCGATCGGGTATTTGATATTGTCGAGAAATGGCGCAAAAATGGCTGGCTCAAAGAAAGAGCAGCTTATTGGGGTTTATAGCGGCGCGAAGCGCCGCAACTCACTTCTGGGGGTAATACATGAAAAAATATCGGTGGCTATTCTTAGTTTTATTTTTCGTGGGACTTTTAGCCGCCTGTGGTATCCCTAGCCCACAACAATCGACAATTACACTAACTGTCTCGGCGGCGGCTAATCTCAATTCTGTGTTTCCTGCGATTGGTAAACTATGGCAACAAGAAACAGGAAACAGGGTAGTTTTTAATCTGGGATCGACGGCGCGGTTGGCTCAGCAGATCGAGCAAGGGGCGGCGGTGGATCTATTTGCGGCTGCGAATAAGATGGCGGTAGAAGATCTCGATCGCAAAGGATTAATTATTTCCGAAACGAAAACAGTCTATGGGTTAGGGACGATTGGACTTTGGCAGAGACAAGATAGCGCGATCGCAATCACGGAACTTAAAGACTTACTCAAACCAGAAATTAAACGGATTGCGATCGCCAATCCAACTTCGGCTCCCTATGGTGTGGCGGCGAGAGAGGCTTTACAGTCATCGGGAATTTGGCAAGAACTCCAGCCCAATATCATCTTGGGTGAAAATATTACTCAAACTCAACAGTATGTAGAAACAGGTAATGTCGATGTGGCGATCGTCGCTTTATCCAATACGATCAATAAATCTGGGAAATGGACTGCCATTGACGGTAAATTGCATCAACCTCTTGAACAAATGTTAGCGGTTCCCAAAAATGCTCCACACCCAGATTTAGCTAAGCAATTTGCAAATTTTATTAATGGGGAAAAGGGAAGAAATTTGATGCAAAAATATGGGTTTGTGCTGTCATTAGTTCGCGCCCATAAAATAAAACGGTAGGGGCAAAGCATTCCCACCACAATCTATAAGTTTGGAGATCATCTTCCTTTGGGAATGCTTTGCCCAGAAACTTGTAACGCAGGCACAAATTGTCTATGAAAGCACAGAGGGCTTAGCATTTGCGGATCGGGGTTTCTGTGATGTGTTTAAAAATTGTGGCGCAAATGCTAAGCCCCTACAATCTTGCTGCGATAGATATCTGGGGACGAGAATAATTGATGACACTAATGATTTGGCAGCCATTACTTTTGTCTTTGCAGGTAACGATCGCAGCCAGCATCGCGGTATTGATCATTGGTTTGAGTCTCGGTATTTGGCTCGCCAAGACCAAATTTTCAGGGCAAATGTTAGTTTCGACTTTACTCAACTTGCCTCTGGTTTTACCGCCTAGCGTCGTCGGCTATTTTTTATTAATCATGCTCGGACGCGGTAGCCCGATCAAGGAATGGCTGGGAATTGACCTGTTATTTACTTGGCAAGCGGGCGCGATCGCGTCGGCAGTTGTGGCGATGCCAATCATGGTGGAATCAACTAGAGCTGCGATCGCAAATGTTGATCATGAGTTGGAAGATGCGGCGCGTGTCTGTGGTTGCTCTGACTTGGAATTGCTCTGGTATATCACTTTACCTATGGCATATCGCGGTATTTTGGCGGGTTTTGGGCTGAGTGTGGCGCGAGGGTTGGGGGAGTTTGGCGCGACGCTGATGGTTTGTGGCAGCATCCCTGAACGGACGCAAACTTTGCCGCTGGCGATCTATGATGCTGTGCAGTCTCAGGAATATGGATTAGCGAATGTGATGGTATTGCTGATGACTGCGATCGCATTTGTATTACTATTTTTGGTGAGGATGCTCGAACGTAAATCATCATAAAAAAACCTCGCTTCGCGAGGTTTTTTTATGATGATTTAGCGATCGCCTGTATAGCCAGATGCTTTGGCTAACTCATCTAGACTCCGCTCACCTGACAGCATCTTGCCATTAATCTCCCAAGTGGGAAATCCCTTAATGTCTTTTTGTTGACATAGCTCAGTCTGTGACTTTACTCCGCTAGGAGGATTGGCTTCACATTCCACATAGGGGATTAGGGTCTGAGCTTCACCAAAAGCTTTTTTCTGATTTAGACAATGCGAACATCGATAGGAGCCATACATCTTGGCATTGATACTAGTCAAGTGCTGCGCTAAGCGTCCTGCAAACGAGTTACTCTGAGCCGAGAGTTTACCTTGGCTACCATAAACGACCAAAGTTCCTGTAAATGTCACGATCGCGACGATCGCACCTGTGAAGAAGAGGTTGCCTACATCTTTCCAAGCAGCGCCAAATACTGTTAGCAGCCAAATTGTCGCCATGGTAACGGCTGAAGATATGCAATAGAGACAAACCAGAGGCTGTCCACCGATCTGCCCCGATGCGAGGAGATACATCAGGTATCCACTGAACACAAAAGTTGACGAAGACACCATAAACAGCAAGAAATTCGCTAATTCCTTGAGTTGTGATTGCGCTTTGGGATCATCCTTTTTTAAGAGCAATGGCAATCCCGCCAAAAGTCCGATCGTGAGATATCCTAAAGCCCCAAAGATGGTTAAAGGAATACCAAAAATCTTGGCATATTCACTACTTAGTACCAAGTCACAGCCACTGCCTTGGACTTCGCAGAGTGCAACTTTCTGCCCAAAGAAGTGGGTCACGGTCAAATAAGTTACCAGAGAAAAGCCAAATAGAGACAAAGCGACGATCGCAGGGCGCGACCACCGATGCAACCAAGGCTCAGATCGTTTTCTTGTAGCTGTTCCTGACAATTTGTACCTACCTGAATAATAAAACTCTTGTCAATCACATCGCCATGCGATGTGATTGTTGATTATTTAAGATTTTAACCAATTGATAAGTACTTGCACAAAATAAATTACCCAAATTTGTAAGCTTGCGCCCCTGTGGGGCGCAA
>JAYUSC010000014.1:0-5704 GCA_043755885.1 Pseudanabaena sp.
GGCGGGCTTCGCCCGCCGAACCAATTTTGGGTTTTATATGCACAGGTTATTTAATTCTCAGTCCTAATTGTAAAAAGTCAACTTTAATCTATAATTCTGATTTATCATCTAAGTCAGACATTTAAGAAAATTTTTATGAAAAAATACTTTTTGTGTAATCTTGCGATCGCAGTAGGTCTTTCGGTTGCTACTGTTTCTTGTACACCTAGTACCCCAACTTCAACCAGTACGACAGCGACTGCATCAGCAACACCTACTGTTGCCTCAACACCTTCTACTTCACCTACTCAATCAGCAACTGCAACCGCTAAGCCTGATGCGTCTCCTGAACCTACCACATCAGCATCCCCTAAAATCGAAAAGGCTGCTGATACAGTAAGGATTGCAGTTGTGAACAACAGTGGAAAAGTCTTGAAATCGATCTATATGTCTGCACCCAAAAAAGAAGATTGGGGCAAGAATGAGCTTGACGCCCCGCTTAAAGATCGCGAAAAAGCTGATTTTGAGTGGAAACGTTCGGAGTATAAAGGTGATGATGCAGGGTGTGTTTTCGATATTAAGGCTGAATATGATGACGGCAAGATTGCCGAGCTAGATCCGATTGATGTTTGTAAAACTCCTGCAATCAACTTGAAATAAACAAAAGTTAGAGCCTAAAGTGTTCTAACTTTTGTTTATTTGTTTGACCACATAGGGGAACTCGCTGAGAAGTTTCTCTATGTGAGGAGTGAGCAAGATTTTAAGATTTTGTACATCGCACAATAGATAGAAGTCCATACTCCAAACCTTCGGCAAGAGCTTTACAAGAAGCATCGATAATATTATTTGATACACCAGCCGTTGACCAACGCCTTTTGCCATTACTGAATTCGATTAATACTCTCGTAGTTGCTTTAGTTCCAGAATCACTATTGAGAATTCGGACTTTATAATCAGTGAGATAGAAATCCGCAATTTCAGGATAGAAGCTAATCAGAGCTTTACGCAGCGCGATATCAAGAGCCTCAACTGGTCCATTACCGTCGGCGGCGGTAAGATGCTCTTCATCTTTGACGATGACCTTAACTGTCGCTTGAGAATTGACCAAGCCATTGCTTTGAGTCTTGTTCGTAGCGCAGTAAATATGAAAACTGCTAATTGTAAAAAATTTAGGGCGATCGCCTAACGCTTCGCGGACTAATAGCTCAAAACTTGCTTCCGCAGACTCAAACTGATAGCCGAGTTGTTCAAGATCTTTAGTCATTTGTAAGATTTGCCGACAAGCGGGATCTTCTTTTCGCAGACAGATACCAAAGGTTTCGACTTTGGAGATCACATTGCTGATACCTGCTTGCTCAGAGATCACGATGCGACGATTGTTGCCGATGCTTTCGGGGGCAATATGCTCGTAGGTGAGGGGATTTCGCTGTACGGCGCTGACATGAATGCCACCCTTATGGGCAAAAGCCGAAGCCCCAACAAAAGGCGCGTGGTCGTCGGGCGCAAGATTGACGATTTCGCTGACTTGGCGCGAGACTTCGGTGAGTTGAGCTAGCTTCTCGGCGGCGATGCAGTCATAGCCCATTTTTAATTGCAAATTGGGAATTAGCGTACAGAGATTGGCATTGCCGCAGCGTTCACCATAGCCATTAATCGTGCCTTGTACCATGGTTGCGCCACGCTGGACAGATGCGATCGCATTAGCGACAGCCAAGCCAGCATCGTTATGGGTATGAATACCAATTTGGGGCGAGTTACTCCCCCATTGACGCAATGAGTTGTTAACAACTTCTGTGATTTGGGAAACTTCATCGGGCATCGTGCCGCCATTGGTGTCGCACAGCACAAACCATTCGGCTCCAGCATCAAGAGCCGCTTTTAAGGTTTGGAGGGCATATTCAGGATTGTTTTTATAGCCATCAAACCAATGCTCAGCGTCATAAATCAGACGGCGATCGCAACTTTTTAAATAGGCGATCGTATCGCTGATCATGGCAAGATTTTCAACGAGGGTTGTCCGCAATCCTTCGATGACATGGAGATCCCATGATTTTCCGAAAATAGTGATCCATTTAGTCTCGGCAGCGACAATCGGCACGAGCATCGGATCATCTTTGGCTTTAATACCTGCACGTCTAGTCGAACAGAACACAACTAATTCGGCACTACTAAGGCGATACTCTTGCATTCGCCGAAAAAATTCACCATCCTTAGGATTTGCACCTGCCCAACCTCCTTCGATAAAGGCGACTCCCATCTGATCAAGGCGAATGGCAATTCGCACCTTATCTTCCACTGACAGCGACAGCCCTTCGCGCTGTGTGCCGTCGCGAAGGGTTGTGTCGTAGATCAAAATATTTTGATTTTTCATTTTTTTTTATAAAATCCCAAAACCGATAGGGACTGCTACGCAGTCCCTATCGGTTTTGGTTTATTTACCCATAGCCTTGACTAAGAAAATGCCACCAAAGTATAAGAGTGCAACTGCACCAGCCAGCAAACTTTGGGTCATCGGATCGGTGGATGGCGTTAACACTGCACCGAGGATGACCGCGCCGAGAACCACGTAGCGCCAGCCCGCCAGCATTCGAGCCGAGTTGACGATGCCTGTCATCGCTAACAAGGCTTGAATTACAGGGATTTGGAAAGCTAAGCCAGTGCTAAATAACAGCAATAGCACAAATTCAAAATAGCGATCGATTGACCAAAACTGCTCAACCACATCGCCGCCATAGCTAATAAAGAAATTGAGGGCGGCGGGGATCAGTAACTCGTAAGCAAAGACAATGCCGAGGACAAATAAAATACTAGAGCCAAACACAATCGGCGCGATCGAGCGTTTTTCTTTGCGGGTTAGCCCAGGTAAAATGAATCGTACAATTTGATACAAGATCGCGGGACTTGCAACTAATAAGCCACTATATCCAGCAACTTTGATCGATACAAAGAAGTATTCACCAGGCGCAAGTTGTAAAAATTTTACGCCTTGGGCAGGAATTTCCAATAAAGCCACAATTTTGTTGACAAACGCAAAGCAGCCAATTATGCCTACAAAAATGGCAATTAAGGCATAGAAAATTCGCGATCGCAACTCTTCGAGGTGATCAAACAAAGACATCTCGACATCTTCAACTACTTCGAGATCTTGATCATCAACAACTGGAGGATCGATAATTGCGATCGCAGCCTCATTTATTTCCTCAATGGCTTGTGTATTAGACAAATCATTTGGTTGATCTGCTTCAGTTACCGTCTCTAGCATGGTGTCGTTATTAAAAATCTACTTGTCGATTGCTTAACCCGATTGCTTAACAAACTATCAAATAATCGAAGTATATCGATACTATAGCAAGCAAACCCAAATTTAGAGTTGTCATCCCGTATAGGGCAGATCAAAACCTCTCATCTTTTGAAGTAAAGTCAAAATAGAGTTGCGGCGCTTCGCACCGCAACTCTATTTTGGCTTTATGTTAACTTTCTGATATTTAGCCAGACCGAAACAATAAAAATGTTAGGTTTAGCAGGGGCGAGAAAATATTTCATGTTGCAGTTCACCATGTTAAATTTTAGGGGAAGTAAATGGCTTCATTCAAAATTTTAGGATTTTTTGCGATCGCGAGTACTGTATTTTCCTTAAACACAGACTCAATGACAGCTCAAGTCACAATTGGCAATGGTTCTTCCAATGCCTTATCTCCAGCGCATCAGATGTTACTAGAAATGCAACAGAGCAATGCTCCAGCCGTTGGTGGTGGCAGTATGCAGTTGTTGCGATTTACAGATAAAGCAGTCTCATTTACCCCTTTAGAAGGGTTGGATCGGCTCTTTAATTGGCAAGTCTCAGCGGAAGAAGGCGTTACAACCGAGAAAACTATAGGCGACTGCGTTGAAAAATTTAAGTTAAATCAACGTCAGCAGATAGTTTCTGATAGCCAGATGTTTCAAGCTATTAATCGCATTAACAGTCAGAATTAATAGCAGTACTTTGTATTAAAATGTGTAAATCTAAGCTGTTTCGCCCACCTAGCGGGCGAAACAGCTTTTCGTTTTGGTTAAAAAATTTGCACCCTGATCTGAGACAATTGAGATTATATTTTTTTATCAATTTAATTTATTTGTTTTTTAGACAAGATAACTAACTATGTTTGACATCCCAGAACTGAACGCGATCGCAGATGCTACCCCTCAAGAATTAGCAGAAATGATCTCTGAGTTAGAGCAGTTTCGCGAAAGAATTGTCAATGATACCCTCGCGACAGCACAGCGCGCCAAAATCATGAAAAGCCAAGCTCTAGCCAATTTAGAGCCAAATCTAGCCAAGATTGATTCTACCCTTCAGACACTTCGCCAACAGCAAAGTAAAGCTTAATTTTCGTCATCGACATTTAACAATGGATAATCCAGTTCTAGACATTCAAGCAGCAAACGATATTCTGATTCAAGAGGTAAATGATCAAATTTCCCTTGGGACTTTCGATAATTGCGATCGCATAATCCTCGGTCAACTAGTCGAAGGACTAGGCGATCCTAGAGGACTGGTGAGGCTCAGATTTGCCGAAACCATTGGGGATATTGGCGAAATAGTCACTCCATTTCTAACGGAAGCACTTGCAAATCACCCGAATGTTGTTTTACGAAGAGCAGCAGCTAAAACCCTGACGATCATTGCCGATCCGATTGCAGTGCCAAACTTACTCCACTCCTTCCTTAACGATCCAGATACAGTTGTGAGAAGCTCATCAGCAGGAGCCTTAGCCAGAACTGGTGAGGCTTCAGCTTTAGCATTGTTAGGGATTTTGGAATCATCTGATCAGCCTCAAGATATTAAGGGGCAAGCTGCATGGGCTTTAGCCTTTATCGGTGCTGATGCTGCGGAACATCTGTATAAAGCTTTAAATTCTGAATCTCTGGATGTGCGCTGTGCAGTTATTGGCGCAATCGGTCATGTTGCTCAAGAGCAGTTAGATGACAAGTCCTGCAATATTCTCATTTCAGCGCTCACTGATCCTGAGCCAATTATTCGCACTGAAGCGACCGCCGCTTTTGGTCAAGTTAATTATCCTGCGGCAATTCCACATTTAATCTTAGCTTTGAAAGATTCTGATCTAGGAGTTCGCAAAGCCGCAATTAATGCGCTTGGAAAGATTGGTAATCCTAATGTGATCAAATCTTTGCAACCATTATTGGATGATCAACAAGAAGTGTTGCGAGTATTAGCAAAATTAGCGATCGCCCAAATTAATCGTCAGGCTCAGGAATAAAATAAAAAAGGGCGCTGAGCGCCCTTTTTTGTAACTACTCAGGCTCTACATATAGTTTCTTGGTAATTCCAAAACACTACATGTAGCGTTTTGGAGGAATGTAATCAGCTATAAAGCCGTCCTAATTCTCAATAAGATGTGATTTTGACACGTTATTGCAAATGATGTTTTTGCTCTTTACAAGTTAAAAAGCTTATCTGACAAGACTTTTAGCCTGATTACAGAAATGTTTTATCCAGCCTGAGTAGTTACCTTTTGTTTCTCATTATTTCCATTCTCTGCTTTAATTCATGTCAATGTCACTAAATCTTACCTTAACAGGGGTAGTATCCTGTTTCTACCTTCACTTCGTATTTCTCTACTGCGAATTCCCAAAAATGTTTCGGTTAGTCCTACTTTATGTAAATCATCTAGTACTTGTCCGATGCGGTCATCGTTGATTTGTTCGGCTGTTATTCCTTCAC
>JAYUSC010000015.1:0-2457 GCA_043755885.1 Pseudanabaena sp.
GCGTCACAATTTCTCAACTTTTCGCTAGAATCTCGATTCGCAAATGCTCTACCCTCTCCGCAGTTGAGGATTAACTTGCGATCGCGTTAAGTTTAGGGCCGAGCATTCCTGTATACAAAATCTAGTGATAAGCATCAATAGTTGCAGGAATGCTCGGCCCCTACCTAGAAATTAATTGCTTGCCCCTTCCTCTGCTTTGGGAAAGCTTAATAACAAGTCGCGGTAATATTCGTATTGCTTTTGACGCAAGGCAATTTCACGGGGCAAGCCTTCGCGGATGGAATGGGTGAGGGTGGCGAATTTGTCGAGGATGGCAACGATGTGGGCTTGTTCTTCAGGCGAAGGTACAGGAATTACTATTTTCGCCAAGTCATCAGCGTTCACGCGCCGTACTTTCGAGCCAGTGATGTGCTGTCTTTTTTGTTTTTGAAATTGCTCTGTTTGAAAGAAATAAGCAACGTATTTTGGGTTTAATTTATGTCTATAAATGCAAGCATCGCTGCTTACGGCAATTTCTTCACTCCCCAGCCAAGCAACAGCCTTGCAGACATCTTCATCATTCTCACTTGTTGTGGCTATAACCAAATCACCTGATTTGGCTTTGCGTGCCTTCTTGAAAAATTCTTCTGAAACATATGTCTTGGTCTTGTGCGCGTGCGTACCGTAGTGCGTGTAAATTTGTCCATAATGAATGCAGCCAACGCCTTTTTCCACAAAGTCTTTCTTCTGTAATCCTCCGCCACGAATGAATTCACCTACCTCTGGCATTCCCATAGGTAAGTGATCCACTTCACCTTTTTTAAAAGTCAACAGCCGATCGCGGTAGTAGTTATATTGTTTTTTGCGATCGCTAAGTTCGGCAGTCAGTTCGGCGGTCAACTCGGCAGTCAGCGCCGTAAAAGTGTCCAAAATCCGCACGATTTCGGATTGAACTTCGAGGAAGGGGATGGGGATTTTTACTCCTAATATCTGATCTTTGCGTAAGTTGGTTTGATCGACACCATTATCATATTTTAATAACTGGGGTGTACGGTTTAAAAAACAATGCAAAAACTTCGGCAATATTTTCTCTTGATTTTTTACGGTAATTCTGCCGATACGCTGATTTAATGTGTATTTATCATCTGCATCAACTATGAAAGTCCTTGAAAGCGCCCTTCCATTTGGCAGATCACTCATTACCAGCAAAATATCATCCTTGAAAAGTGGGCAGATTTGTATGTTTGAGAATTTTGCAACCAGCCCGTCTGTAGATATAAATTTTGAATTTACAACAACGTACTCACCATCTTCTGTAATGTCCTTTTCATGCCCTTTTCCATTGGCGAAATTAGCAACCTCATCCAAGGTCTTCCACTCCACCGCCACCCCATCCAACAATCTTTCCAGAAAATTCAAACCACTCATACATCACCTCCATCAAATCGCTGCAATTCCCGCTCGATAAACATTTTTAAATACAGGATAAAAAATACAGAAACCTGTAGGGGCAGAGCATTCCCGCCACAATTTCTAAATTTACCGACAACCTCAATTTGGGAATGCTCTGCCCTAAACCTCCAACAAACACCGAAAAACTCTCTCCGTAGTCCTAATTTATCACCGATCCGCGTCAAGGGTTCAGCATTTGCGTATAGAGATTAGAGCAATTTGCAAAGATGCTGGCGCAAATGCTAAACCCCTACAGGTCTACATAAAACCCAATGCACCAGTTCCGCATGGTTAAACCGATATTGACAGCTTTTGTCTTCCACTACAACTCCTCCGTTTTAAATTCGCTATAACCTTCATAGTAATAACTCACATCAATACCCCTCATAAACAAAGCGCGATCGCCAATTTGATCGGTCAGCGCATTTTTCAGCAAGACTTTAATTTCCACATCCTTCACCACACTACGCTGCATCGCCGAAAGATAATCATCCTTATCTACTAGATTCCAATCTACAACCTGTTTGATTTCATTTTTGAGCATCAAATCTAGCCAAATGCGCGTAGCCCGTCCATTGCCCTCACGGAAAGGGTGAGCAACATTCATTTCCACATATTTTTCAATAATCTGCTCAAAGTTCCCTTGTGGCATTGTGTCGATATATTCTAGAGATGCTTTCAGATACATCACTGGCGCAAAACGGAAATTGCCCTTAGAGATGTTCACCTCGCGGATTTTGCCTGCACCCCCTCTAACTCCCCCTTGCAAAGGGGGAGGATTTGAGTTTCCCCCCTGTGAAGGGGGGATTAAGGGGGGTAAAAACAAATAGGCATGAACGAAAGCCAGCCCCTTGAACGTGCCAACTTCCACCTTGTCAATATCGCCACAGTCAAAAAGCTGCTTTGCCTTTTGTTTGCTGATTTTCTCCTCAGACTTAGCCAGATCCACCTGATTGGTGATGTTTAATTTATTTTCCATTGTCATGCTGCTTCTCCCTCAATCTCCGCCACGATCGCATCAATCTC
>JAYUSC010000016.1:0-2451 GCA_043755885.1 Pseudanabaena sp.
ATGGGCATTTAGTCCCAGCTATGCAAAGAGAACAATTAGCGATCGCTATTACGGAACCTGCAAAACGTGCAGGCTATGACATAGATAGAGCAACGGTGAATTTGTTGATTAAAGAATCACAGGGACAGGAAGGCGCTTTACCACTTTTACAATTTGCACTCATGCAGATTTGGGAAGGATTGTTGCAGGAACCTCAAGTAAAGCCTGCGGAAACCTTAGAAAAAATTGGCGGCGTGGGTGGTGCGTTGGCAAGCGAAGCCAAGCGTTTATATGAATCTTTAACTCCCGATCAACAACAAATAGCGCGATCGGCTTTTCTCTCGATGGTGCATTTACATATTGATCGAAATAATGATCAAAAGATTACTCGCCGCCGTTCCACAATTTCGGAAATTATGCCAGATACGTATAGTGAGCAAGCGGTAAGGGAAGTAATTGAATGCTTTGCAAAACCTGGGGTATGGATTTTAGTTACTTCTTCGGATAAAAAAGGTAAAGAGGAGATAGAAATGGTAGAAATAGCCCATGAAGCTCTAATTAACAATTGGCAAGAACTAAAAGTATGGCTAGATTTACAATGGGAATCTCTTATTAAAAAACGTAGAATAGATGAGGCAGCTTTAGCGTGGAAACATTCTCAAGGATATCTATGGGAAGGACGTATGCTCCGTGATGCCAAAGAGTTTCAGCAAGCTCACAAAGAAAATGAAGAAACATCTCTATCGCCTATCGCTAAAGAATTTGTAAAAGAAAGCGCTAAAAAGGAGAGAACTAAAAACTTAAAGCGTGCAAGTATATCTTTGATTTTTCCACTAATAGGAACACTGATTCTCGTTCACTTCCAAATTCTTTCTAGAGCAAATGCAATATTATCTCGTGATGACTGTCAAATCGATTCTCAGATTAAAACACTACTAGAATATATGTGGTGGACTAAGAATGCTGATCGTTTAAACAAGGTAAAACTATGTGGAGCAACCCTGATTGGATCTCGCCTACCAAGATCAGTTATTACAAATTCAGATTTTGAAACGTCCAATCTGAGTGATGCTGATTTTAGCGGAGCTATACTATCTGGCTCAAACTTTAAGGGAGTTGGAGCTATACATAGCAATTTTTCTGACGCATCCCTTAATTCAACAGATTTTCGGTGTCTAGAAAATCCTAAACAACTAAATAACTATACAAACCCGTCAACAACTCCTGAAATCTTTATATTTCCGAGGATTCCGCCTAAAGTAGAACCTGTAAAATGTTCTCTTTTGATGAAAGCAAACTTTAATGGAGCCAAACTAATAGGAGCGAAATTTCAGTCAGCAGTTTTAACTAATGCTAGTTTTAAAGGTGCTTATTTGACTAACGCGAATTTTGCCGATGCAAAAAAAACTAACCGTAGCCCAACTTGAATCATCTAAAATCTGCAACACAGAATTGCCAACTTATCTGAAGAGCATTTCCAAAAATAGAGATTGTCCCAAAAATTAGCTTGCATTAAGCTTAACATCTCCTACAAGATATTTCATTGCCATTGTCATCATATTCACATCGCCAACCATTAATACAACCTCCTAGTGTTACAAACATCTCGGTAGCTTTTTTTATGTCATTATCACCAAATCTAGAAATCTCTAAACGACATTCTGATAGAGCATCAGACGCGAGCTTCCTAATAGCTTTGAAGTTCTTCTTCTCATCATCAGTCCAAGATATTTTTGCGCCATTAGCAACTTCTTTTTTAGGATTTTTCAGACTAAATCCTAAAACTGCTGTCAGTAAATTAACGGCAGTTCCTGAATATTTACCCAATTTCAAAAGTCCTTTAGCTGCATAAATATGTTCTTCATCAACTTCATGGAAGCGAGTGATTTCTCTAGAGCCTTGATCAAAACACTCGTCTAGGATTGCTCTCAAAGCATTAGCAGATTTACTAATTGGTGAGAGTGCGGCAAAATTAGATTCACTCAGTATAAGTTCAACGTCTTCATCTATTGATAAATCTTTAAGTAGCTCACTGAGCTTTTCATTGAGCTTCCACTGTACTTGTTCGAGATTCTTTTTTAGTTTAGGGAATTCAGAAGCCATAAGTTTACTCACTTTTTTTGATAAAGGCTTGTGGGGAATTGTCGAGAAATTTTGACTGGATGATGCACAGCAATCGCAACACTTGTCACTAGTCAAAGATTTAGCCGCGTTTACAGCAAGATTGGCATCAGCCAATCCGTAACCAGTCGCAAGATCAGGACCTGCGCGAGCCGATGCACCACTACTTGAAGGATTGCTGGAACCTGCAACTACATCATGGGCAGTATCTCGCAAAATTTGCCTTGCTTGAGCAGGAGACAAATTAGGATTTACTTGCTTCATTAACGCACAAATACCAGCCAACTGCGGCGCGGCAGCCGAAGTACCACTAAAAGCAGCCCAACCATCGATCGCCTCAGTACCATCATT
>JAYUSC010000017.1:0-2449 GCA_043755885.1 Pseudanabaena sp.
CTCTCTCGAAACCTACCGCAATGGACTTAACGAATTTATCCAAAGTATATAATCGTGAACAGCGCCAACAAAAATCACCAATTACCAATTCAGGAATATCCGTGCTGCTAGGTTTTGATCCAGGAAAACAAAAATGTGGTGTCGCTGTCATGGGCTTAGATCGTAAGCTGCATTTTCAGGCAGTTGTCCGTAGTACAGATGCGATCGCTAAAGTTGGGAGTCTATTAGATAGCTATCCCATTTCGCTGATGGTGATGGGCGATCAGACCGCTTCTAAGCAGTGGAAATCTGAACTACAGTCAACATTCCCAGATTTGCGAATCATTACCGTAGACGAGCGTTTTAGCAGCGAAGAGGCGCGTCAGAGATTTTGGCAAATTTATCCCGCTCAAGGCTTAATGAAATTAGTGCCGCGCGGAATGCGATCGCCTGATCGTCCCATTGATGACATTGTTGCCATTATCCTGATTGAGCGTTATCTCAGCCGTCTAATTAGCTCGTAAAAGCACATTGTTTCTCCCCGCAACTAAAAAAAGATGGCAAAGCCATCTTTTTTTAGTTGCGAGGGGGGGTTGTTCGTTATCGGGTCACTAAAAGTTTTGTCAAGCTTCATGAAGTAACGTTAAGTAAGCTTGAAGCAGGGGGGGATCGAAATGATATCTTTGCAAATGATATCAAAAGCATATACGCAATTTGGGAGAACATCTCAATGTCAGAAGAAACAGCAACAGCAACCTTTACTGCACCTTCTCCTAAGGGCAAAACCCCGATCTGGGGCGGTAGCACAGGTGGTTTGCTCAACTCCGCATTCACCGAAGAAAAGTACTTAATCTCTTGGAATAGCCCAAAAGAACAAGTATTTGAAATGCCCACAGGCGGCGCTGCAACTATGGTTAGTGGCGACAACTTGCTTTACTTAGCCAAGAAAGAGCAAGCTCTTGCTTTGGGTACACAGTTGCGTAAATTTAAGATCACCAATTACAAAATTTGGCGCGAATTTCCTAATGGCGACCAAGTTTATCTACATCCTAGTGATGGTGTATTCCCTGAGAAGGTGAATGCTGGTCGTGTTGCCGCTAATAGCGTCAGCCGCAAGATTGGTGACAACCCTAACCCTATAAGCGTCAAGTTTACTGGTAAGGAAACTTACGATGTCTAATTAATGGCTTTGGCTATTAATTTCGCTCTCATTCATTTTTATTTTCACAAAAGCCATCGAAATCCTAGGATTTCGATGGCTTTTGTGAAAATAAAAATGAATGAGAGCGAAATTAATAGCCAAAGCCATTAATTAGACATCGTAAGTTTCCTTACCAGTAAACTTGACGCTTATAGGGTTAGGGTTGTCACCAATCTTGCGGCTGACGCTATTAGCGGCAACACGACCAGCATTCACCTTCTCAGGGAATACACCATCACTAGGATGTAGATAAACTTGGTCGCCATTAGGAAATTCGCGCCAAATTTTGTAATTGGTGATCTTAAATTTACGCAACTGTGTACCCAAAGCAAGAGCTTGCTCTTTCTTGGCTAAGTAAAGCAAGTTGTCGCCACTAACCATAGTTGCAGCGCCGCCTGTGGGCATTTCAAATACTTGTTCTTTTGGGCTATTCCAAGAGATTAAGTACTTTTCTTCGGTGAATGCGGAGTTGAGCAAACCACCTGTGCTACCGCCCCAGATCGGGGTTTTGCCCTTAGGAGAAGGTGCAGTAAAGGTTGCTGTTGCTGTTTCTTCTGACATTGAGATGTTCTCCCAAATTGCGTATATGCTTTTGATATCATTTGCAAAGATATCATTTCGATCCCCCCCTGCTTCAAGCTTACTTAACGTTACTTCATGAAGCTTGACAAAACTTTTAGTGACCCGATAACGAACAACCCCCCCTCGCAACTAAAAAAAGATGGCTTTGCCATCTTTTTTTAGTTGCGGGGAGAAACAATGTGCTTTTACGAGCTAATTAGACGGCTGAGATAACGCTCAATCAGGATAATGGCAACAATGTCATCAATGGGACGATCAGGCGATCGCATTCCGCGCGGCACTAATTTCATTAAGCCTTGAGCGGGATAAATTTGCCAAAATCTCTGACGCGCCTCTTCGCTGCTAAAACGCTCGTCTACGGTAATGATTCGCAAATCTGGGAATGTTGACTGTAGTTCAGATTTCCACTGCTTAGAAGCGGTCTGATCGCCCATCACCATCAGCGAAATGGGATAGCTATCTAATAGACTCCCAACTTTAGCGATCGCATCTGTACTACGGACAACTGCCTGAAAATGCAGCTTACGATCTAAGCCCATGACAGCGACACCACATTTTTGTTTTCCTGGATCAAAACCTAGCAGCACGGATATTCCTGAATTGGTAATTGGTGATTTTTGTTGGCGCTGTTCACGATTATATACTTTGGATAAATTCGTTAAGTCCATTGCGGTAGGTTTCGAGAGA
>JAYUSC010000018.1:0-13979 GCA_043755885.1 Pseudanabaena sp.
AGATCGGTTTATCAGTATTCTGAAACTGTCGGGCGATAATCCCTATCAAATTTTTGATGTTTTGCAAGCATCTGGAATGTCGGCAAATCTGTTTCTAAAGTAATTCCGTTGTCTCCATTGCACAAAGACTTGATTATGATTCTTTTACATGGAGCAACTTCAGATGTCGCTAATCTAGCTGCTTTAGAAAAATGCGAAATCGGTGTTTTACTAGGTGATGAGATAGCAATTGACAAGTATGTTCGTGAAAAATATTTGTATGTCAGTAGAATTACCACGGGAGCAAATACAAATAGTCTTGGACAAATTGCTCAAACTTATGTATTAGATACTTTACGAGGGTTTCTAAGCCAAGATTATCAATTAACTAGAAACGGTTCCATCATCCTAAGTGGCTATGACAAGAGTGATGGAATGCCATTTGATGTAGTAGTGCAAAGAAATGGGAAGAAAATAGGTATAGAAGTTAGTTTTCAAGTGACGACCAATAGTGTGATTGAGCGTAAATCTGGACAAGCAGAAAATCGCTTTAGATTGATGAATGAAAATGGGTTTTGGATTGCTTATGTTCTTGATGGTGCAGGTAACTTCCAAAGATCCTCAGCTATAGGAACCATCTGCAATTTCAGCGACTGTACAGTTGCGTACTCGAAAGCGGAAATCGCAATTTTGGCAAACTTTATTCAAGAAAAATTAAATGATTGATTTTATTGATTTATTTGCTGGCATTGGTGGAATGCGTTTGGGCTTTGAGCAAGCTATGCAAGAGCTTGGCATTCAAACCAAATGCGTGTTGTCTTCAGAAATAGATAAATATGCTCAAGAGACTTATCAACTTAATTATAAAGAGAAACCAGATGGTGATATTTATAGTATTAAGCAATTCCCAAAGTTCGATTTTCTCCTTGCGGGGTTTCCTTGTCAGCCATTCTCATATGCTGGCAAACAAAAAGGATTTGTGGATACTAGAGGAACCTTATTCTTTGAGATTGAGAAACTTTTAAGTGAATATCAACCAAAAGCTTTTTTACTGGAAAATGTTCGGGGTTTAACTAGTCACGATCAAGGACGAACTTTCAAGACAATTATTGATCGATTACAAAATTTGAACTACGGAGTATCTTATCTAATTTTAAATAGCTCTAACTTTTGTATTCCTCAAAATCGCGTCCGAGTATATATTTTAGGACTTTACAATCAGCAACTAAATTTGTCTCTGAAATCTGATTTGGGTGCGGCTGATTCCCATGAATTTAAGCGATCGCTTAGCCAACTTACATTATTTGAGTCATTTTCTAATTCTAATAACACTAAAGTTGTTGCTGATATTTTAGAAGCAAATCCAAGTGCCAAGTATGATTGTTCTCAAGACTTTACAACTAGATTGCTAAAATTCACAGGGAATAATCCAGAAAAATTACATGGATATAGATTAATTGATCATCGCAATGGAAACTCGATCCATTCATGGGAGATTGGGATTAAAGGGGAATGCAATAATTTAGAAATTGAGTTTATGAATGAATTAATTGCTAATCGGCGAAAGAAAAAATTTGGTACGCATCAAGATGGAAAAAAGCTGAATATTGAAGAAATTAAAACCTTTTTTGATCATGAAAACCTTGTAGAGATTATGAATAGTTTGATTTGCAAAGGTTATCTCAAAGAAATAGAAGGTAGATATAACCCTGTAGCTGGCAATATGTCCTTTGAAGTATTCAAGTTTTTAGATCCTCAAAGTATATCAATTACCCTTGTATCTAGTGATGCACATAAGTTAGGCGTAGTCCATAATGGCAGAATACGGCGAATTACGCCGAGAGAATGTGCCAGATTACAAGGATTTCCTGATTCTTTTATCCTGCATCCTAAAGATACTTATGCTTATCGACAGTTAGGCAATTCGGTATCAGTACCTGTAGTTAGAGAAGTTATCTTGGATTTGTTCAATCAACTCAATGTGACCAGTGTTGCTTGACTCAAAACAAAAATTGAAATTCCTCAGTTATCACCGCCATCTAAGCACGATGCAAATATTACAAGTACATTGCGTAATTAATTTCGGGTGGCGCGATCGCAATTAGCATTTTTTGAGTAATGCTAATTAGTAATAGTCGCCTCGCCGCTATTTCACGAGATACTCCAAAAATGCGACAGCGATCGTAAAATCCAAAAAAAGCTGCGGCTAGCGATCGCGATAATTTCTGTTTATGTAAAGGCAAAACATTTTCATCGTCCAAATAGGCTGCGATCGCAAAATTTTGCATTAACAAACTAATTTCCGCAGGTTCTAAATAGAGGGAAAATTCATGAATTTCCCCTCTATTTAATTGTTGGGCTAATCGCATTAATGCACAGCAACGGGCATAGGCATATTGCTCAGTTGAATTCCCTATAGGAATTAGAGAAATCTCGCATTTTTGCCAAAATCCATTGAAGTTCGTAATTCCCTCAATTTGCCAATCTTCTAGGGACAATAGACTTTCAATCAGATATTGCTGACTTAAAGAAATATTTAGCCAGCCTTTCCCAAATGCTTGGATTTGGCATTGAGAGGATATTTCTGGATTTTGAGAACAAGTTTGCGCGATCGCATCAGCAATCTGCGAAGGATTAAGCTTTAAGCGATGGGAAATCGCCAAGGCGATCGCAGATGTGTAATGAGCATCATATTTGGGATAGCAAATCTCCAGCGCAATTTCTTTAGGATCTAGCAAAATCCTAAATTCTGAATTAATCGCGATTGCGATCGCATTTTGAATAGTTCGCGATGGAGAAATATATTTCACACTATTATTTTAGCAAGGCGATTTATTTCATGCGTGGTAAACGTAAAACATTTGGTTTTTTGGAAAGCGGACTCAGGAGTTGATTCAGCGCTCTTAATTGCTCAGGTGTTCCCATCGAGATCAATACATCGCCTTGCAAAATTTCGGTATTGCCATCAGGCCCCGCAATCACATCGCCATCAGCGCGACGAATTGCTAATACTAAAGCACCCGTCTGCGATCGCAAACTCGCCTGCTTCAGCGAGACACCGACATAGCTAGACTGATCAATGCGATATTCTTCAATATAAAATGAGCGATTGGCTCCCGCAATAATGCCATCGACAAAATCCATCACCTGCGGACGTAACGCCACCGCCGCCATCCGCTTGCCACCAGTGATATATGGCGAAATTACTTCATCAGCACCACCACGTCGCAACTTTTGCATCGACTCTTCTGTACTTGCTCTGGCGATCGCCCTAATCTCAGGATTTAAGGTTTTGGCGGATAATACCGTATAAAGATTTTCGGCATCCGATGGCAGCGCCGCCACAATACAAACAGCGCGTTCGATCCCCGCTAGCAATAAAGTGTTATCGAGAGCCGCATCTCCTTGCAAAGCGGGATATCCCGCTAGCTCAGCTTGCTCGATGGCGATCGGATCGCTATCAATCACTACAAAGGCAATACTCCCCTCCGCCGCAAATTCGGCAGTAACTTGTCGCCCCGTGCGACCAAATCCACAAACTATGTAGTGTTTATCTAATGCATCCATCACCTTTCGTTGTCGCCTCGCTTGAAAAATATTATAGATATGACCATTTGCGATCGCAGCCGTAAACTGAGCGGCAATATAACTAATGCTTAAAACTCCCATCACGATCAAGGCCATCGTAAAAACCCGCCCCTCAAAATCAAGCGGATTAGTTTCACCATAACCAATCGTGGCAAGGGTAATAATCGTCATATAGAGCGCATCAAACCAACTCCATCCTTCGATGAAGCGATATCCCAATGTACCAAAAGCAGCCAGTCCGACTAAAATTCCGACATTAGCAAGTAAAGTACGCTGATATTGCAGCAACTCACGCTGTAAATAAATTGGTTGCAATTGTTGATAGTTAAGCGAACTTTTAGAAGGCATACATGTCTATATATTTATTGAAAACCAGAATCAAGATCTGTACTGCCCAGGTAGCGGGCGGTACAGATCTTGGGATTTTGTATTTCTTAGCTACTCAGCAGTAATTTAACCAAGAACTTATTTCAAAGAATGTTAAGCTGCTTATAGGTATATTGCTTCAGCTTTTAGGCGTTTTTAGTAAGATTGTTGATCGCATCGGTCTAGTTTTTGCAAATAAATGCTGTCGCTCATGGGACAAGTATGACATCAGAGCCACCTTCAGAAAACACACAAATTAACCGTGCTGTAACTTCTCCCTATCGTTCGGCAGTTGATATTAACGACGATAATTTAGAGAAGTTTCATGCTTGGACTGGGTATAACACCCACACCGATATGAGTAGTAACACGAAATTCCAAATGCGTGACTTTCATATCGATTTGGGCATGGCTGTGATCGGCTTCGGCGTGTTGTGCGGCTGGGAAGTGCGATCGCGCAAAATTGATTTCAAGGGCAAAACTCATATTATTTATGAGTTAAGGGGTGAAACCGATCCACAAGTTGTACCAATGTTGCGTCAAAACTGTAGTGATGAAATGGCAACATTTTTACATAGTCGTTTGATTAGAACTTTAGATTTTTTACGTTCCTGCTCAAAATTTTCTGGCATTCCTCACGTTCACATCATCTCGATCCGTAACCACTATGTCATGAGTGCGGTATGGAGACCATACCAAAATAAGATTTGGATGGTTCCCATTGATCAAATTGAAGGTTTGTCTTTTTCTAATCATTTAATTTAAATGATTCATAACAATAAACTTGTAGGGGTTTAGCATTTGCGGCAACATTTTTCTACTCTCCGCGACCATCTTGAAGCGCAAATGCTAAATCCTTTGCGCTTTGATCGATAAATTGTCCCTGCGTTACAAGTCTAGGGCAAAGCATTCCCACATTAAAACAATCTAAAAAAACACGAATTTCTGTAGGAATGCTTTGCCCCTACATCGGGATCGTCTGAAGCGCGAATAAATAAAGACACCAACTGGATTTTCAATATGTCTATTCGGATCAACGGCGCAGGTGCGCTCAAAACTTCAACTGACCTCTCAATTCGACCAACCGCTAGTAAGGTGAGGGCGGCGGTTTTTAACATTTTGCAAACTCGGATCAAAGGTGCAAATTGGCTAGATATTTGTGCGGGATCAGGGGCTATGGGCGCAGAGGCACTAGTCAGAGGTGCCGCTAATATTGTCGGCATCGAGTCGTCTGCGATCGCATGTGAGATTGTGCGCGAAAATTGGCAAAAATTTGCGAAGCAAGATCAAAAATTTCAAATTATTAAGGGCGATGCTGTCAAAACCTTGCGGAAATTACAGCCCCAATATTTTAATTTAGTTTATCTCGATCCGCCTTACCAAAGCGAGTTATACATACCCGTGCTGACCGCATTATCGCCACTGCTTACTGATAATGCTTTAGTAATTGCTGAATGCGATCGCTTACGTCCGCTCCCTGATCTGATTGGAGATCTGATCTGTTGCGATCGCCGTCAATATGGACAGACGGCTCTAACTTTCTATCAAAATCAGCAATAAAGAGAGTAAGATACAGCTAAATAACAGTTTGTAAGAGAATATGGTTCATTATCCCCCACTAGTAGGATATAAAGGTTGTTAAAAATGGTTTATCGTACTTAAGATTAAGTTTGCCATTAAGCCAATTATTAAATATTTAAAATGGCATTAACTAACTTAAACTTCTTACCTACAGAGGTCAGAGATACACTTTTAAAGATCAAATCTGGCTTTAGTTTCTCACATAAGAGAGATGGCAGTATATATAAAAATACTGAAAAGCTTTTGCCAGAGAGACCATTTGGGGATTATCGAGAATATACAGTACCGACACCTAGAATTGAAAATAGAGGTTCCCGTCGCCTAGTTATCAGTAAAGATGGAGATATCTACTATACAGATGATCACTATCAAACCTTTCAGCAAGTTGTGGATATAGAATAAACTAGCTGAGCTTTTAAGGGATCAGGACGTATGGAACAATTCTAGACCTCCTGATCTTTTGCAATTGGGTAATTTGTCTTAAGGTGAGAATATGAGCAAACGTATAGCAAAAGTATTTCCAACCAATGTCTTGTCAGAGGGGAATTCTGCATTAATTGGCAATATCAACACTGAATTGAATCCACAAGGAATTCAAATTTTTTATCTTGATGGTAGAGACGTTTGTGATAAACAGTCTTTTTTGAGCAAGATAGCCACAGTTATGAAGTTTCCAGATTATTTTGGTTATAACTGGGATGCTTTCGATGAATGTATCACTGACCTAGATTGGTTTTCTGCGGAAAGATATGTATTGATTTATGATCAGCCAGAAGTATTTTCAAAAGCAGCGCCGAAAGAATGGGAGACAGCTTATAGCCTTTTACAAGCTGCCGTAGCCTATTGGCAAAGCACTGATAAGCCCATGGATATTCTATTTATTGGAGATCAATAGGTTATGCTCCGTTTGGTACAGGAAACTTCGCATTATTTGGAGTCTAATAGAAGTAGTCAAATAAAAATCAAGTATACAAACTAAGAATTACCTATTGTGCTAATTACCGAAAATCCCGAAACTTGCGATCGCCCCCAAAATCGCCTTTTATCCCCCTCGCAAACTTGGTCATGGCACGGACATCAAATCAAATATGTGGTCACGGGTACTGGTACGCCGCTTATCCTAATTCATGGCTTCGGTGCATCGATCGGTCATTGGAAAAAGAATATTCCTGCATTTGTCGAGGCTGGCTATCAAGTATTTGCGATCGACCTATTAGGCTTTGGCGGTTCAGCTAAACCTGCGCTAGATTACTCATTAGATCTTTGGGAAGAACTGCTCAAAGATTTTCATCAAGAATTTGTACAGCAACCAGCGATATTTATCGGCAATTCTATTGGTGCATTATTAGCGCTAATGCTCACAACCAATAGTCCTGAAATTGCGATCGCAGCAGTCTTGCTCAATGCCGCAGGTGGCTTAAATCATCGTCCTGAAGAGTTAAATTTACCATTGCGATTGGTGATGGGTGCTTTTGAAAAGTTAATTAGCTCGGAAGTGACTGGCAAATTTGTGTTCAATCAAGTTCGTAAAAAACGAAATATTCGCAATTCTCTGCGACAGGTTTATCGCAATCATCAAGCGATCGATGACGAGTTGGTAGATATGCTCTATCAACCATCCTGTGATCAAGGCGCACAGAAGGTTTTTGCTTCAATTTTGACAGCTCCTGCTGGTCCCCGCACTGCCGATTTATTGGCTAAGTTAGAGAAGCCTCTATTAGTTCTTTGGGGTGACGCTGATCCTTGGACTCCGATTAATGGAGCAAAGATCTATGAAGAAGCAGGTAAAACTAAGGATATTCAGTTAATTCCCATTCCCAATACAGGGCATTGCCCCCACGACGATCGCCCTGAGATTGTAAATGCTCTGGTGATTCACTGGTTGCAGAAGTTGGTATGATTAAGAGCAAGCGATCACACATATTTTACCCCTAGCTTTTTGGCATGGTGTGACTTGGGAGCGCAATCATTCTGGTTGATATACAACAAAAATTTAGATTTAAGGTTCAGTTTATGCTGTCAAATCAAGAATTGCTAACCATGCTATCTGACTTAGAATCAGATCGAGTGGAAAGAACCGTATCGCAAAATAATACGGATAAGTTCTCAGAAGCTATTTGCGCATTTTCAAATGACTTTCCTAATCATAAATCACCTGGTTATTTAATCATCGGTGCAGAAGATAAAACAGGAAAAGTCGTTGAAGAAACAATCTCAGATAAGTTGCTTAAAGACTTAGCCGCCATTCGTAATAATGGTCAAATCCTACCTCAGCCATCAATAACGGTGCAGAAGTACGTACTACCAGAAGGAGAATTAGCTGTAGTTCAAGTTTTCCCAAGTCCATTTCCACCAGTTCGTTATAAAGGTAAAGTATGGATTCGTACTGGCCCGAGTAAAGCGGTAGCCAATGATGCAGAAGAATTACGCCTGAGTGAAAAGCGAACCGCAAATGTGAGGAGTTTTGACACTTCGCCAGCATTTACTAGTACATTATCTGATATTAATATCGAATTATTTAAACTTACTTACTTACCTAATGCTATCGACGCTGAAACGTTAGCCGTCAACCATCGTGAGATTAAACAGCAATTGGCTTCTCTAAGACTATACGATCTTGCTTATGACTGCCCGACATATGCAGGAATCCTAGTATTAGGTAATAATCCCAAGTATTATATGCAAGGGAATTATGTTCAATATGTACAATTTGCTGAAACGGCTATGGATAGCGATATTTTAAATGAACATGAATTTTCAGGCGATTTACTATCGATAATGCGTCAGTTAGATTCTTTCGTACAAAATAATATTGAACAGCGTTCTGTTAGGGTTTCTCATCTAAAAGAAAGTATGATCAAGACTTATCCATCTAGAGCTATTAGAGAACTATTGAATAATGCAGTTATGCATCGGAACTATGAGGCTAACGCTCCAGTAAAATTTTATGAATTTAGCGATCGCATAGAAATTATTAATCCAGGCGGCTTATACGGTTCAGCAAGACCAGATAATTTCCCTAATCAGAACGATTATCGCAATCCTATTGTTGCTGAAGCACTTAAGATCATGGGATATGTGAATAAATTTAATCGTGGTATTGCCATTGCACAGTCAGAATTAAAAACAAATGGTAATCCTCCCGCTGAGTTCATCTTTAATGAGCCTTTACATTTTGGCGTAACAATATATAAACAATCAATAATATGAAAACAATTACATTTTTTAATAACAAAGGAGGCGTTGGTAAAACAACCACTGTCTATCATATTGCATGGATGTTAAAAGAACTAGGTTATAAGGTTTTAGCTGTTGATTTAGACCCTCAATGTAATCTTTCTTCTATTTTCCTGTCAGATGAAAGAATGACAGAAATAGTATTAGAAGAACAAACAGTTACGGTTCTTGACGCAATAGTCCCCGTGAGCGAAGGCGAACCTTATACACCCGTTCATATTGAAGAAATAGTTCCAAATCTATCACTTTTAATTGGGAATTTATCCCTCTCAGCCTTTGAAGATAAACTAAGCGATGCTTGGACAAAGTGTCTTGAAGGTGATATTTATGGATTTAAAGTTACTTCTGTATTTAAAACCCTAATAGAAGATGCGGCGACAAGATGTAATGCAGATTATGTATTAATTGATGTTGGACCAAACTTGGGTGCTATCAATCGTGCTGTACTTATCTCCAGTAAATTTGTGGTATTACCTGTTGCTTCTGACTTATTTTCCTTACAGGGAATTAAAAACTTAGGAAAAACACTTAGCGACTGGAAAAATCAATGGAATAAGCGCTTATTAGAATACCCAAAGGAAGATAAAAGTATCATTCCGAAGGGGGCAATGATTCCCATTGGTTATTTACTTATGCAATATACTTCACGCGAAAGCAGACCAGTAAAGTCATATATTAAGTGGGCAGATAGAATACCACAAGTTTATTTGCAAAACGTTTTAAAGATCGTTGATTATGATGTATATACATCAGTAGATACTGATGTTAACTGTTTGGCAATGCTAAAGCATTATCATAGTCTTGCACCAATGTCGATGGAAGCGAAGAAGCCTATTTTCTTGCTAAAACCTGCTGATGGCGCTATAGGTACTCACTATCATGCTGTTCAAAAATGTTATAAAGATTTTGAAGCATTAGCAAAAAAAATATTGGATAAGGTTAATGAGAACTAGCTAATGCGATCGCAGCAAACGCCCCCAACTCTGACTTACGAGAAGCTCATACCAGCTAGCTCAACCGACAAGCTAGTAGATTCAAGGGCAACCGTTTTGAGTGGAACTAATTGGACGGCGCAAGCCTTAAGCTCAGGCTGCTTAGAGTCAGGACAGGCTTCCGAGTGAGTTAAGACATTTGCCTCGGCATCATCAGCCCATAGTGCGCCCCAATGCATTGGTACAAATACCGTCCCTGGTGCGATATTTTTGGTGACCACGACTGGTAAACGCAGCTTGCCTCTGCGCGATCGCACTTCTAACCATTCGCCATTAGCAATCCCGACGGACTGAGCATCACGGGGATGGACTTCGATAAAAGGTGCTGGGTGCATTTTCTGGATTTTCGGAATCCGCCCTGTGCGCGTCTGGGTGTGCCAATGTCCATACAAACGCCCAATTGTTAATACAAAAGGATAGTTGGGGTCAGCGGGTTCGGCTAAGCCGCGTGAATGGAAAGCCGCAAATCTAGCCCGACCATCGGGCGTATTGAAATTCCAATTTGTATAGAGACGGGCGGTTTCGCTGGGGCTATGGATGTTTTTGTCAGAGCAGGGCCATTGGACTGGACCCTCTTGTTGTAAACGCTCATGGGTAATGCCAGTTTGATCGCAGGGACGACCACGGGTGAGTTCGGTAAACTCGGCAAAGACTTGGGCTGAGTCGGTGAATTGGAACTGCTCGGCAAATCCCAAGCGGCGACCAACTTCCGCAAAGACTTCCCAATCGGCGCGGGCCTCACCAGGTGGTTCTCGAAATTTTGGACATAGAGTGACGCGCCGCTCAGAATTGGTCATTGCGCCTGATTTTTCGCTCCACTGCGCGGCTGGGAGCAGGACATGGGCGTAGGCGGCGGTTTCAGTCGGGTAATAAGCATCTTGATAGACTGTAAAAGGCGATCGCAATAAGGCAGTCTTTGTGCGTTCCAAATCAGGCATACTCACCGCAGGATTAGTTGCTGAAATCCAAACAAATCCAACATCTCCAGTTTCCAGCCCCAAGATCATGTCCCAAACCGTTAGCCCCACATTGGGCGAAATTCGTCCAGATGGTAATCCCCATAGAGCTTCAACTTCAGCGCGATGAGCAGGATTTTTGACAACCCGATAACCAGGAAGAATATGCGCGAGTCCACCCGCTTCTCGTCCACCCATAGCGTTGGGTTGTCCTGTGAGCGAGAATGGTCCAGCCCCAGGTCTGCCAATTTGAGCCGTCATCAGGTGCAAATTGATCAGCGTCCGTACTTTAGCCGTGCCTTCCGAAGACTGATTGATCCCCATCGACCAGAGTGAAAGCACTCGTTTCGATCTTGCCCAGTATTTTGCGGCTTTCTCCAGATCTTCAACCGAAATCCCACATTTCTCAGCGGCAATTTGTGGAGGATAGTGACTAATGATTTCCGCATACTTGGCAAAACCTTGCGTACATTCATCGATAAATGAAGTATCAATATTGCGATCGCGCATCAAAATATGGGCGATCCCATTGAGCAAATCGATATCGGTACCAGGCTTGATCGCTAAGTGGAGATCGGCGACTTTGGCGGTGTCAGTGCAACGCGGATCGACGACGATCAACTTGACGTTACGGTTTTTCTTATGGTTTTTGCGTAAGCGATTAAAAACAATAGGGTGGCATTCAGCCGTATTCGTGCCAATTAAAAACGCACAGTCGGTGAGATCCAAATCTTCATAGCAACAGGGAGGGCCATCAGTACCAAAACTTTGGGTATAGCCTGACACTGCCGAAGACATACATAGTCGAGAGTTGGCATCAAAGTTATTTGTGCCTAAGCACCCTTTAAATAATTTTTGGGCGACATAATAATCTTGGGTCTGAAATTGCCCAGAACCGTACATACAGATAGCATCTGCGCCTTGTGTAAATCGGACAGTTTGGATACGCTTGACAATCGCGTTTAAGGCTTCATCCCAACTGACTTGACGAAAGGGCTGATCTAAGGAGTCGCGCATCATCGGGTGCATGAGACGGCTTTTGTGCAGCGATTCGGCAATGGTCGCGCCCTTGACACAGACCAGACCCTCACTCGATGGGTGAGCGCGATCGCCGCGCACTCGCCAGATCGGCGTTCCTTCTTCATCTCGATTAACCGATCTACCAGCTTCAGCGGGGGGTGATACTTCTAAACCACAACCCACACCACAATATGGACACAATGTTTTGAAGGAGGCAGCCATCTAAATTACTTTCCCAAACAACTCAAAAAGTTTACGAACAGATATAGTGAATTCCAGTCTAGTGAGGTACAGGCAATGGGCTTAAGCCCATTGTTCAGGCTGATTAGATGTATCTCACTAGACTGAGAACCGCTATAACGATTAATATTGTTAAAAGCTTACTAAAGTCTTGATCTTAAAAGAGCATTCATTTACACAAAATAAAATTTGTCAGGTAATAGAGCAATTTGCAGATTGATTGGGTAAAAGTAGGGGCAATTCATGAATTGCCCCTACTTTAATGAATTGCCAATTTGAAGATCAACATTAGTTGTTTGGGTCTGAGATATATTCTTGATCAGGCTGATCTGAAACTTCGCCATGCTGTCCTGCAAACGAGCCTTTAGGCTCTTGCAAGAAGAAGAAGCATAAACTAGCGCAAATCAAGGCACTGATACCCATAGTTTGGAATAGCGTCTGCACATCAGTCAAACTAAAAATGGTTAGGTAAATAACACCGCCAAAGTTGCCATAAGCACCGACATTTCCTGCGATTTGGCCAGTGATTTCGCGCTTGATTAGGGGGGCGATACCATAGGTGGCTCCGCATCCTGCTTGAGCAAAATAAGCGGCAAGCATGGTCACTGCGATCGCAAAGAAAATCGGCCAATCTTTGTTAACGCCTTGAAGTAGTAGATAGCTAAAGCCAATCCCAATCGTGATAAATATCATCGACAACCGACGACTGCCAAATTTATCAGAAACCCAGCCGCCACTTGGTCGGGACACTAAGTTTAAGAATGAGTAGGAAGCTGCCATTGTCGTCGCCATTACAGGAGATAAACCAAAGGTTTTCTCGAAGAAAGGCGGCAAGACGGTGATAGCAGCTAGTTCTGAGCCAAAGTTGGTAACATAGGTAAATTCCAATAGCGCAACTTGACCAAACTTATATCTGTCATCAGATTCATAATGTTTTTTGCCCTGCAATAAGTCTTTATTAACTTCCCATGCTTGATAACTTTGATAGGCATAAAGTGCGGCTAAGGCGGCAAATGTAATATACATGCCTTCTATGTTGAGGAACTTCGATTGCATCAATCGCCAAGCTAATACACCGAGCGCAAAAATTAATCCGAAGTTAGAAATCATGTAAGCCCAAAAGCTTTTGACGCTGGTGACTTCCATGCCGCCACTTTTCTTGGGACGCTTATAGACTTGACCACTAGGCGTATCTTGAGCGCTGAGAAAATAAACGACTCCATAGATAGCGGCGGCGACTCCAGAGGCTGCGATCGCTAACCGCCAGTTTAAAGCGCCTGCGGTCATGAAAGCCGTACCAGCCGCAATCAGAGGCAGGATGGTCTTGGCTCCGAAAGCGCCAAAATTTCCCCATCCACCATAGATACCTTCGGCAAGCCCGATCTCTTTCGGTGGAAACCATTCGGATACCATCCGAATGCCGACCACAAATCCTGCACCGACCAGCCCCATCAACAATCGGCTAATCACCAATTGATTAAAATCTTGCGCCATCGCTGTGGCAAAACAGGGGACGATCGCAAACACCAATAGCGCAGTAAAGGTGATGCGAGGTCCAAAGCGATCTAAGATCATGCCGACAATGATGCGGGCAGGAATTGTCAGCGCGAGGTTACAGATGCCGATTGTGCCAATCTGACCTTTTGTCAGTCCTAGCTCTGACATCCAAGTCGTTTGAAATGGCACAAAGTTGAACCAACAGACAAAGGTAAGAAAGAACGCAAACCAAGTCAGATGCAGAGTGCGGTAGCGTCCTTTAAATGAAAATAATTGGCTGAGCATGAAAATCTAAGTAAATAATAGAGTAACTGAGATGTTCTTGAAGACATCAACGGAAGCGAATCGATTTTGCTGTCTTTCCTAGCTTTGCAATCTGAATGGTGTGAGTGTCTGAAGTTCGGAACTTAGATTTTAGTGCTGCTAAATTTTGCGATCGAGACGCTTCTGTATCCAAATTTACAGATTGCCAAGACGATGATTAGTATTGCTCGTTACAGATTTTTGATTGGTATGCAAAAAA
>JAYUSC010000019.1:0-2443 GCA_043755885.1 Pseudanabaena sp.
CGTTGGCAAATTCTCACGATTGGATATCTTAGTTCCGCTTTGCTTCATGCACTTTGGAATACAAGTGCATTAGTGAGTTTTTGGCTGTTGGCAATAGTAGGCGGTATTTCCTATGCATTTCTAGTTGCAGCCATTCTCAAAGCCCATAGTTTTTCTTCAAAGATATAGTCTACAGACGATATTGACGATAGACATCACTGGCAGCCCGATGCAACAGCGAATGTCGATAAACTAGCGATCGCATATCTTCGCAATAACCACCACCGATCACACAGCCAACAGGAAAACCTTGAGCGGCACAAGTACTCAAAACCTGCATGTCGCGGCGAAATATACCCGCATCAGTCAGCGCGAGTTTGCCAAGGCGATCGCCTATATGCGGATCTACTCCCGCATCGTAAAGTACCAAGTCGGGCTGAAATTCGGTTAATAAATCTGGCAAATAAGCAGCAAGAGTGCGTAAATATTCATCATCTTCCATTCCTTCGCGCAGAGGCACATCGCGATCGCTGATTTGTTTGATCGACGGAAAATTAATCTGACAATGCATGGAGAAAGTAAATACATTTGGCTCGTCCTGAAAAATGAGAGCCGTGCCATCGCCTTGATGCACATCGAGATCCACAATCAGAATTTTTTTGACCAGTCCTTCCTTGAGTAACACTCGGGATGCGATCGCAAGATCATTAAAAATACAAAACCCTGAACCATAACTAGGGAAAGCATGATGCGTTCCCCCTGCGGTATTGCAAGCTAAACCATGGCTTAAGGCTAGCCGTGCTGTTAATAATGTGCCACCCACGGCAATTCTGGTGCGATAGGCAAGCTCTGGACTCCAAGGCAATCCAATCCGTCGCTGAGCTTTGGGGTCAAGATTTCCTGTCCAATATGCGTCCACATATTTGCGATCGTGGACAAGTGCGATCGCATCTAAATCTGGTAATTCTGGTGTAAAGAACTGCTCTGGTCGCACTACTCCATCGACTATCAGCATCTCATGTAGCAAGCGAAATTTTTCCATCGGGAACCGATTTGTATTTGCGATCGGTGCGACGTAATTGGGATGGTAGATGAGTGGTAAATCCATGGTTCTTACCAAAAGCAGAAAGAACCGTGCAATGCACGGTTCTTTGCTTCTAAACTTTCGCTAACTGCTTACTCTTAATCACTTCTGCCGCGCACATCTTGCCTGAAAGCGTTGCGCCTTCCATGCTGTCGATGTAGTCCTGCATCGTGTAACTACCTGCAAGGAAGAAATTCTTTACAGGAGTAGCCTGATCGGGACGGAAGGGATCTTGTCCAGGAGCTTCACGATAGAGTGACTGGGCGAGTTTGACTACGCTTGACCAAGTGACATTTAGCTTGTGGGAAGAAGGGAAAATCTCATGGACTTGAGCAATCATCTTCTCGACGATCGCCTCATTGCTGAGCTTAATGTAATCATCCGCAGGGGTGATCACAACTTGTAATAGAGAGCCTTCTCCTTCTTTGTAATAGTCAGTCGGGCTGGTAATCGCTAAATCGGCAAAGGTAGAGAAGTCCACTTTCACCGCATAAAGCAAATTATCAATATCTGTCACCCAGCCATCATACCGAAGTTGCACCGTGATTACTGGCACTGCATCGAGCTTATAGATATTGTCAAACTGCGACCAGACTCGCCATTTCTCAGGAATGATTCTCTTTACTCCAGGTACATCAGTGGCACAGATATACACATCAGCCGTCACAATTTCTTCGCCGTCTTCCTTGCCAATGATTAAACCTGTAACGCGAGTATCTTCACCTTCGCCTTCAAAGAGAACTTCGCGCACACCACGACGCAGATGGAATTTACCACCTTTGGATTCAATATGTTTGACCAAAGGCTTATGCAAGAAATCATTTGGAGAACCTTCGAGCATTCTCAAAATCGAGGCTTCAGTTCTGGATGCAAAAAATTGAAAGATCGTGAGCATACATCTTGCCGAAATATTTTCGCAGTCGATGAAGCCTAAACCGTAAGCGATCGCATCCCACATCAGATCGAGACTAGCTTGAGAGCCGCCCTTACCTAAAAACCAATCTTTAAAGCTGATGTTATCAAGGGCGCGGATTTCTTTCATTGCGCCAACATGATCGACTAAGCCGCGAATAAGTGGACTACGCCCGATTGCGATCGCATTTTGGATTTTGTCTTTCAGCGGCAATTGCCCCGTGGTCACAAATGCTTTCAACCCATGAAAAGGTGCGCCACCAAAGTTACGAAAATCGAGAGATGCTTGTTTGCCACCTGGATTTACGAAAATATGGGTATGTTCCTTGAGGCGAAGATGCTCGAATGCGCCTGTTTTTTTCATCAGGGCAAACAGGTTGTAATAGCAGCCAAAAAATACATGCAAGCCCATCTCGATATGGTTGCCGTCTTTGTCCAGCCAACTGCTGACTTTGCCGCCCACAAAGG
>JAYUSC010000020.1:0-5648 GCA_043755885.1 Pseudanabaena sp.
CGTTACAAAGCTCAGCGTGCTTCCGATGCAATAGCAGGATTAGCTGAGAAGCCCACCCTATACTCGTCCGCGAGTTAGGGATGGGAGTCGTCACTAGTAGACAGCGATCGCCGTGTTAGAGAATATACAAATAGCGATCGCTTACCAGTTCTTACGGGGATTGATTTAGAGCTAACGGTTCAACAAGTCTTTAGCTGGCTGAATTTGTAATTGCAAGCTCAAATCCGTAAGGTTTCGCCACTGCGGGGGCGAAACCTTACGGATTTGGGTAGTTTAACGCAATTGTTTTTGATGGCGATCGCAGTTTGATTGATTTTCTGAATTTCTTGAAATTTAGATTGGGCTTTTGGCTAGTTTTATGTAATACTTGTAGATCGCACTTTTAAGTAATCTCACAACTAAAAAAATGGCTAAAAACAAAGGTGTCCGTCTCGTAGTTACATTAGAGTGCACCGAATGTCGCACTAATGCTAACAAGCGATCGCCTGGTGTGTCTCGTTATACGACTATGAAAAATCGTCGTAATACTACTGCAAGATTAGAACTCAAAAAGTTCTGTCCTCATTGCAACTCTCACACCGTTCACAAAGAAATCAAATAGTCCATTAACCCAATCACCTAAACCGCGTAATCCCAATCATGGCAATGAACTCCTCTTTTTATCGCAAGCGCCTCTCTCCGATCGCGCCTGCTGCCAAAATCGACTACAAAGATGTCGAATTACTGCGTAAATACATCACTGAGCGCGGCAAGATTTTGCCTCGCCGCATTACAGGTTTAACTGCAAAGCAACAGCGTGCATTGACGACAGCGATTAAACAAGCTCGTGTAGTTGCCTTACTGCCTTTCATCAATAAAGAAGGTTAAAAAATAAAGGACGCATCGCGTCCTTTATTTTTTTATAGAGAATTTTTTTATAGAGAGATGCATTGCAGCTCTCTATTTTTGTATGCATTGCTCGATGACAGCAATGACCGATCGCGAAAGACTATCGAAGTCATAGCCGCCTTCTAGACCGAATAAGATTTTTGGGGTTAGCTCTAAACACATCTTTGTAAATGTGCCAAAATCTTCTGGCTTCAGCAAAATACTAGCCAAAGGATCATCAGCATTAGCATCAAATCCTGCACTGACGATTAAGAGATCAGGATTAAATTTTCGTAAAAATGGCATAATCTGATTTTCAAACACGGGCAAATATTCGGCGATCGCAGAACCCGATCGCATCGGGATATTCAATATATTGTCATGGTTTCCTGTCTCATCTTTGCGACCTGTCATCGGATAAAACGGCGCTTGGTGTGTGGACACATAGGCAATATCAGGACGATCCCAGACTGCTTCCTGTGTGCCATTGCCATGATGGACATCCCAGTCGAGGATGGCAACACGATTTAGATTTAGGCGATCGCAAGCTGACATCGCTGCGATCGCAGCATTACCAAAAATACAAAAACCCATACCTGTATGGGCGCGGGCATGATGCCCAGGAGGACGAGCCAGCACGAAAGCGGGGCGACCAGACTCCAGCACAATATCGACACCATCCAGCCAAGCACTGACAGCAAGTAGTGCGACATCATAAGTCCGAGCCGATGCGATCGTGTCGCCATCAATGTAGCCGCCGCGATCGGTAATTGCTTGCAAAGTTTCAAGATATTCTTGACTATGAAAGCGGCGCACTTCTTGTAAGATATTTTGCCTAAGCTGTGGTTCTTGCCAGACTAATTGCGTTGCGATCGCCGAACTTTTGAGAGCCTCAACTATGGCTGTTAGCCGACCAGCTTTTTCTGGGTGATAAAGCCCAGTATCATGGCTTAGAAAACTGTCAGAATAAACTATCGGGAATTTATTAGTAAATTTTGAAGAGATCGGAAAGGTGTCTGGAAACATACGTGCTTTTGCTGATCGATAAATCAGTGAATAGTTGTTGTCTCCATAGAGACTAGCGTTATACTTTAAAAATCGTGGATTTGTTTGAAATCTTTAATAGTTCCACAAAAATTTTACTTGGGTCTTTCCTGTGGTCGATCTCTTACCGCCAACACAGCCATCAGATGTAGAGATGCAGGCTATTCCAAAGAAGCTTGCCCGATCAATCCAAGAGATCATTAGTCTCTATAAAACCCATAACCAAAAACAGATAATCGCAGCCCTCGAAAATCTGATCTCTACAGTCAAAATAAGTACAGATAAACCATTCTTGAGCGATCAATCTTTGGAAAGTGAGCAAAATAATCTAGAAACAGAAAATGAGGAGGAGTTTATTAAAAGTTGGGACGATATTTTTAATGTCCAAGTTTACATTGATACTGAAATTTTTGGTGAATTAGATTCAAGACCGCCTGCCCTAGTGGAGCTAAACAATAGCAAAGACAATGAAACAATAATCCAGCATACTGATGCAACTGAAGTTTATGTTCAGGCTTGGAAAGAACTAGCTCAGAGTATTTCTTCTTTCCCAGATGATTTGTTTACTCGACTCTGGACAACTACCGAGATTGCCAAAATTTTGGAATGCTCTTCCAGTAGCTTAAGGCGATCGCGGAGGAGTGGGAGGTTACCAATTAAGGTCAAAGAATTGAGTCTCGATTGCATTTCCCACGATGGCAAACAGAGCTTATGGTTTGTCCGCCCCGCCTGACTTTTTTTGATGTGAATTACCCAAACCTGTAAGGCTGCGCTCCTGCGAGGCGCAGCCTTATAGGTTTGGGATTGTAATTAATTAAGCCCATCTACTTACGGCGATCGCAAATCAAAAATTGGTTGCAAAACTGATAATCGCTATACAATTCAGATATGTACCTATGGACATAAATTTATATATGTCTTTTCAATCTCTACGCAAACGATTTTCGCTAAGTAATATATCGCTGTATTGGTTGTTGCTGATACCGTTTGTGATCCAAACTGTCGGGATCGTAGGACTGGTCGGTTATTTGTCCTACCACGGTAGCTCGGCGGCTGTTGATAAAACAGCAAATCAGATCTTTGGCATGATTATGTTTGTTTCAATTGGGGTTGGCTGGCTCAATGCCCGATGGGTTTCTCATGTCATCTTGAGATTAAGTAGAGCAGGCGAATCGATCGCCAAAGGATCTTGGCAAACCTTGCCAGAAGACTTGGCGATCGCGGAACTCAAAACTTTGGCAAGATCATTTAACTGGATGTCAGCCCAACTCCATCAATCATTTTCACAAGTAGAAAGTTCGCTGCGAGATTCTGAAGCCAAATTCTCGACAATTTTTCAAGTGAGTCCCGATCCTGCATGGATTGCGACATTAGAAGAAGAACAGTGTTTGTATGTCAATCAAAGCCTATGTGATTTTTTAGAAACTTCCTCAAGCAATCTGATTGGCAAAACTGGCTTGCAAATTCAATTATGGAAGAATATTGAGGATTTTTATCATTATAGAGAGACGCTACTGAGTAGAGGACTCATTCAAAATTTTGAAGCCGTGGTTTGTACTGCGACTAAACAGACAAAAACAGTCTTAATATCAGCTAGCACAGTCCGCATCGACCAACAGGACTGTGTGATCGGCATCATGAAAGATATCAGCGATCGCAACCGCCTAGAAATCACTCTAATCGAGAATGAGTCAAGGTTACAGGCTTTTTTAAATAATATGCCTGCCATTTGCTATATCAAAGCTCTTGATGGTCATTATTTAAATATTAACAAAGAATTTGAACGGGTATTGAAAGTTAGTAAAGCCGAAATGCTTGGCAAAACTGATTATGATGTCATGACGGCAGAAGCTGCGGATACCTGTCGGCTTAACGATTATCTCGCAATTTCACAAAAATCGACAATCCAAGTTGAAGAAAGTTTACAACTCCCTGATAGAATCCATACTTTTTTTACAACTAAGTTTCCACTGAGCGACCTGAACGGAAATATTTATGCAATGGCTGGAATTTCCTTAGATATTAGCGATCGCAAACAGACTGAAAGTGAACTGCGCGAAAGCCAAGCTGATCTCAAAACCGCATATACCGAACAAAGCACTTTGTTAAATGCCTTAACTGATGTGGTCTTGGTTCGCAATCGCGAGGGGCGCTGTCTCAAAATAGCGCCAACTAAAGGCGTAAATTTAAAGGGGACGAAGGAAGAAGTTTTAAGCAAGTCAATTCAAGAAGAATTGCCAATAGATGTGGCGAATATCCTTTTAAAAACGATTCATCAAGCCTTGGTGACCAAACAAATCGCAAGTTGCGACTATGTTTTAGAAATTGATGGTCGAGAATTATGGTTTGCTTCCAATATTTCGCCCTTAACTGAAGATACAGTTATTCAGATTTCCAGAGATATTACCGCACGGAAGCTTTCCGAAATAGCTTTGGCACAAGCAAAGGAAGATGCCGAAGCAGCCACTAGAGCCAAGAGTGAGTTTTTGGCTAACATGAGTCATGAAATTCGCACGCCGATGAATGGAGTGTTGGTGATGGCGCAGTTACTTGCTACTACCGAACTTACAGAAGATCAAGAAGACTTTGTGCAAACTATTCTCGAAAGTGGTGATGTCCTGTTAGCAGTGATCAACGATATTCTTGATTTTTCTAAAATTGAATCAGGAATGTTGCAAATAGAGCAGAGAGGCTTCCTCTTAGCAGATGTGTTAAGTTCGGTTTGTAATTTGATGAATGGTCAAGCTAAAGATAAAAAAATTGAGCTGCAATACTTAATCGATCCCCATGTTCCTTTAAATGTGATTGGTGACAGCTCGCGGTTGCGCCAAATCCTGATTAATCTAGTTGGGAATGCGATCAAATTTACGCCTCACGGCAAAGTTGCGATCGCAGTTAGTGGTCTCGCATTGTCTGCATCTAACAAATATGAACTGAAATTTGTGGTCACGGATACTGGCATTGGCATTCAAGGCGATCGCATCCGCAGCCTATTTCAAGCTTTTACCCAAGCTGACACCTCAATTAGCCGCAAATATGGTGGTACTGGCTTAGGTTTGGCAATTAGTAGAAAATTAATTGAGCTAATGGATGGAACGATCTGGGTTGAGAGTTTTGGCGAAGTTGGCGGTAAGCCACCATTAAACTGGCAGTCGGATCTAGTTACCCAAGGTACAACATTTTATTTTGTGATTAATGTTATTTCGGAACTCGTAGGGGCAAAGCATTCCCGCCACAATCTATAAATTTTTAGATCGCCTTAATTGGGGGAATGCTTTGCCCAAAACCTGACAACGCAGGGACAATTTGTCTGTGAGAGCAGAGAGGGCTTAGCATTTGCGGATCAAAGTTCCTGTAAAAGTATAAAAATGGTGGCGCAAATGCTAAGCCCCTACAGGGCTTTTATTTGGTGTACAAGCCTTGCAAGGTGGGAATAAACGTTGGGTAAGAAATGGCGGCGGACTCGGCGCGATTGATCGAAGTTCTGCCCTTGGCAACTAGGGCGGCAATCGCTAGACTCATGGCAATGCGATGATCGTCATAGCTCTCTACTTCAGCACCAATCAGAGCTTTACCGCCAACAATTGACATGCCATCGGGAAGCTCCGTAATATTTGCGCCCATTTTGGTCATTTCTTTGACCATCGCCACAATGCGATCGCTTTCTTTAACACGCAACTCAGCAGCGTCCTCGATCGTGGTTGTACCCTCCGCACAGCTAGCTGCGATCGCTAAAA
>JAYUSC010000021.1:0-5647 GCA_043755885.1 Pseudanabaena sp.
GTTTTTAATTAATTATGCTGATCGGTGGCGATCGCAATATTTGCTCTTCGGCAATATGTTTATTTTTTTTATTGGCAATATCTAAGCGCACCGCCTCGACAAAACGACTAACCCTGATCGGATCGATCGCTTGTTTGATCTGACCATTGCGCTTGAGTGAGCTAGAGACAATTACGCCGTCAGCATATTCCATCAACTGCGGCACATTATCCCATGTTGCGCCAGAGCCAACAAATAGAGGTGTATCGCCACAAGCGATTTTTGCTTCCTTAAGATCTGCTGAAGTCGGTGGATGCCCTGTCGCCCATCCTGACAAAATCACCGCATCGGCAAGCCCACGATGAATCGTATCGTGGACAGCGGCGGAAATTTGCGGAACCGATATAGGTTGAGCGTGCTTCACTAAAACATCAGCAAAGATTTTCACATCTGAGCCGAGTTCGCGGCGATAGCGCAACAGTTTGTAGGCATCACCTTCGATAAGGCCTTGATCAGTTGCCATTACGCCCATGAGGACATTGACACGGATAAACTGAGCGCCAACACAAGATGCGATCGCTAAGGCACTATGACCATCATTCCTTAAGACATTGATGCCGACAGGAACGCCAACCATCTGCTTGACGCGATGCACGACTAGGCTCATGGAACTAACCACCGCAGGATCGACGCGATCTTTGGTAAAGGGAGCATCAAAAAAATTTTCGACGATAATTCCATGGACACCACCTGCGGCAAGTGCTGTCGCTTCCTGTTCGGCACGATCAATCACCTCTTTGAGGCTGCTCCCCCAACGCGGCGAAGTAGGCAACGGCAAAAGATGGATCACCCCAATTACGGGCTTTGGCGTATCAAATAAACTACTTAAATCCACATGCGTGACGTTTATAAAAATTTGGGTAAAAAGCTAAGTGACTAGCTCTTAATTTAACTTGATTTTGAGTGCATAATTTTATCGTGAATTCGATCCCGCTATGCCAATTTCTGTCGATAAGCTCATAAAGTAGAGATGGCACAAACTTTTTTGTCTACTTGATAGGTTTACTAACGATGGCTAACATTCCGCAAACTATGGATATTTGCACAGATATTTTAATTTTGTCGAATGCGCCTGGGGAGTTAACGACATGGGTATTTCCGTTTCTGAAAGCTTTAGACATAGCATTGCGATCGCAACCAGACAAGCCCAAAACTCGCATCTCGATCGCCCTTTCACCTTGCCAAAATGCCAGTGGACGAGAAGCCCAACTTGCCCAAAGTTTTCCTAATGTAAATCGGGTTTTGGCTCAGGATCAGTTTTTTGATTTTTTATTGTGGGGTAAAACGCCTAACTGGGAATGGGCGAAACAAGGAATTGTGATTTTTTTGGGAGGGGATCAGTTCTTTGCGGTTGCGATCGCAAAGCGACTTGGTTATAAAACGCTGATTTATGCAGAATGGGAAGCAAGATGGTATCGCTGGGCGGATTTGTTTGCTGTGCGTAATCAGGCAATTGTCGATAAGATCCCAAAAGAATTTCAGGCAAAAGCGACAGTAGTTGGGGACTTGATGGTTGATCAAGCTAATCAAGACACATTAAGCGATTCATTACCTGCTAACCGAATTTGCTTCATGCCAGGCTCTAAAGGACACAAATTACAGGTCGGTGCGCCTCTAGTTGTGGCGATCGCCGATATTCTTCAGCAAAAACGTCCCGCGCTGGAATTAGCGATCGTCATCGCTCCAACGACTACCCCCGAAACCCTAGCCAAATACACTCAAATCAGCTTTCCTACTGCCGACAGTGATGGCGCAACCGCAAATATCGTTGACGGGAATTTGGTAACAGCCAAAGGCACTGTAATTAAGCTTTATCGTGAATTCCCTGCCCACAAGCAGATCAAAAGCAGTCAACTCTGCATTACCACTGTTGGTGCGAATACTGCCGAGCTAGCAGCACTCAATCAGCCGATGCTAGTTCTTTTACCTACCAATTTTGCGGACACGAAAGTCGGATGGGATGGATTGCTGGGGCTAATTGCATCTACACCACTTCTAGGTAAAGCTCTAGGCGTTTTAATTAACACAGTTCTGGTTTCGCAAATTCAAAAAAGAGGGCAGTTATTAGCTTGGCCGAATATTTGGGCTGGTGAAAAGATCGTGCCAGAGATTTGGGGAAAGCTGATTCCGACCCAAGTTGCTACCGAAATTTTGGGTTATCTCGATCGCCCAGATGAGTTAGCAAAAATGCGCGATCGCTTAAAAAAAGTATGTGGTGAAGCAGGCGCAGCCACAAAACTCGCAGATATGGTGGTTAAAGCCCTATAAAAAAAGCGGCGCATTGCGCCGCTTTTTTTAACTCGCATCGCGAGTTTTTTTGCTTTAAGAAGCTGCGGCAGGAGGATAGCAAATGTTTGTGCCACCCAAGCCACAATATCCACCAGGATTCTTGGCGAGATATTGCTGATGGTAGCCCTCAGCATAATAAAACTCATCAGCATCACGGATTTCCGTCGTGATGCCCTGCTTCATTCCTGAAGCCTTGAGGGCATCCTGATAAACCTCCCGCGAATCTTCTGCAAGCTTTCTTTGGGCATCGTTGTACACATAAATACCCGAACGGTATTGCGTACCCTTATCATTTCCCTGTTGCATTCCCTGCGTGGGGTTATGAGACTCCCAAAAAACCTTGAGCAAATCTGCATAACTAATCACATTGCGATCGTACACAACCAGTACAACCTCATTATGTCCAGTCTTACCCGAACAAACCTCTTCGTAAGTCGGATTAGGTGTTAAGCCTGCGGCATAACCAACAGCCGTCACATAAATCCCTTTTTGTTGCCAAAACTTACGTTCGGCTCCCCAAAAACAACCTAAGCCAAAAACAGCCGTTTCCATCCCTTCAGGGAAAGGTGGTTTCAGCGCATTACCGTTGACAAAATGATGCGATGCGGTGGGAATTGTGGTCGATCTTCCTGCAAGAGCATCTGACTCTGTCGGAAGTGTTAATTTTTTGCCAAGTCCAAATAACATAATATGTATTTATCTCACTAAAAAATAGGGGCTGAAGCCCCTAGTCTAATTCATAGGTCTAGTGGTTTTAGGATTGACCGCTAAATACAACAAAACGGTCAAGCTTAAAATCCAGTGAGTCATCATAAATGGTCAACTTCTCAGGTTTGCATCGCTTAACCATGACTGCAAGCCCTTTAGAGCCTTCTATTTCCAGATCTTCGATATAACCGATTTTGGCGGATTCAGCCTCAGCCTCAGTTGTAAAAGGACCAAAATAATATGTGCAACGTGGTGAATCGGTAACAATTTCGATCCACACAGCTAGCCCAACAGTTTCGAGAATTGATGTAAAAATGTTCTTAAACAAGTTACCACCCATGGTTTTACATAATTGAAGTGAATGGTTTAGGTGAATAATAAAGCTTTAAACTTAAAGCTCTCTTTCTGTATTTTTAAGTACCTCAGCATAATTAAAGCCCAGAATCAAAATCTGTACCGCCCGCTGAGCGGGCGGTGCAGATTTTGGGATTTTATATTTATGCCTAGTTACTTATATAACTTAAAACATGACTTCAAGACAAATTGTTCAGGTTTAACGTATTCACCCAACGTTGTCTAAAAATCTCGTATAGTGCCATTCCTGTGGCAACTGACACGTTCAAGCTTTCCACTTTTCCTTCTAAAGGTATAGAGACAAGGAAGTCGCAATTTTTCTGAACTGATAAACTCAATCCTTCGCCTTCAGCACCGATCACCAAGGCGATCGCACCAGAGAATTTGGTCTTGTGAATCGCCTGACCAGAATCGGTCATCGCTCCATAAACCCAAAAACCTGCTTCCTTGATTTTCTCAAGAGCGCGGTTGAGGTTAACCACACGGGCGACGGGCAAGATTTCCAATGTGCCAGCCGCAACTTTGGCAACTGTGGCGGTGATACCCGCAGCACGACGCTGCGGTATCACTAGGGCTTGCGCTCCGAGGGCGGCGGCACTGCGAATGATTGCGCCTAGATTCTGGGGATCGGTGATTCCGTCTGCAATCACAATTACTGGTTGGGTTGATTTTTCTTTGGCCGTGGCAATCAATTCATCAAGGTCGGCATATTCGTAGGCGGAAACCTGAATGGCGATGCCTTGATGTCGGGCATTGTCAGTGATCCGATCAAGTCTCATATTATCGACTTCATCGACGACGGCTCCTGCGAGCTTAGCGGCATCGATCAGAGGCAAGAAGTCGGGGGCATAACGCAATCTTGCAGTTACCCATACGCGGTTAATGCTGCGATCGCTATTTAGTACAGCCTCAACTGCGTGACGACCATAGACGATATCGGGATTTTCAGGGTTCTGAACTGGTGGGGCAATCCCTAATTCGCCATCGGGATCAACATTCCGCGAAACGGGTGGCAAAGAACGGCGCTCGAAGTTGGGAACCGCGCGATCGCGATCTCCGAAATTGCGATCGCGATCAAATTTACGATCAGGACGATCCCCAAAATTGCGATCACGATCTCCAAAATTGCGATCGCCACGATCAGATCGTTCAGGACGATCGCTCCGTTCAAATTTTTTGTCGCCAAACTTCTTGTCGCCGAATTTTTTATCGCCGAATTTTTTATCGCCGAATTTCTTGTCGCCAAACTTTTTGTCGCCAAATTTCTTTTCAGCGAACTTGTCACCAAACTTTTTGCCAATGGGCTTGTCAAACTTGCGCTCAAATCTTGGCTCAGACGATGAGTCAGAGCGCTTCTCATATGGCTTCTCATATGGCTTGTCAAAGCTTTTCTCAGGACGACGATCTGGGTACTTGTCTGATTTGCCCGTGTATTTGGAGTCAGAGCGGCTATCAGAGCGTTTATCTGAATACTTATCTGATGACTTGTAAGGCTGATCAGATTTGTATGGTTTGTCAACGGATCGCTCAGCACCTCTCTCTGGACGGCTATCGGAGCGATTATCGGAGCGGTTGTCAGTATATTTGCCAGTGTTGCGATCGGAACGGTTGTCGGAACGGCTGTCAGAGCGATTGTCAGAACGTTTGTCTGAATATTTATCAAAAGACTTGTCGGAGCGTTTCTCGTAACTCCTGTCTCCGTCTCTATCAGAATTTTTGTCGGATTTGGATTTTAGTCTAGGTTGCGTTGTCATGGCGGCGCTGGGGTATCGATATGGCTAAGTAGCTGAGTGAAAATTTGGTCAAGACGATTGCGATCGGTTAAGTAGAGATAACCAATCAAGGCTTCAAATCCTGTAGCACTTTGGTAAATCTTGGGATCAACTTTACGTGAGATCGATCCCGCAGCATTGCGTCCGCGTCTGACAAGATCGGACTCAAAATCTGTGAGATCAAGTTTTTCGAGAAGTTTTGCTTGTTGCTCGGCTCTAACTTGACTAACGACAAGCTGGTGATACTGTTTGGCGGTGCGTGGCGGCAGTAAATAATGCAACCGTATTTGCATTTCATACACAGCATCGCCAATATAGGCTAGAGCAGAGGCTGGGATCTCAGCGATATTGTCAACGATTGGGCTAAGGGACATTAGCAGGATAATGCCATTACAGAATGATTAGGTAAATTAGTTGGTCTGTAAGTACTTCGGCATAATTAAAAACCCAGAGCCAAAATCTGTACCGCCCGCTGCGCGGGCGGT
>JAYUSC010000022.1:0-13890 GCA_043755885.1 Pseudanabaena sp.
TCTCAACATTTAACATGACTATCTCAATCCAAATTCTCCTTCTATTATTATAGAACTTCGCTCAAAAAATGCTCAACTTATTTTTACATGCTGCCTTAGGGACTTTAGTTTTATGTTATTCCTAAAACACGTTTTGCATTAAGAAAATACTCTTTCCTTTTTTGTGTATTCTGTTGGAGTGTAATTTTATACTCAGGTGATAGAGATGGATCAATATTGATTTCACCATAGTTAATTTTTGATGTAATCAAATCAACCGTAGCAACTGTCGGTGCATTCATTTCAGCAATAGAATTAAGACTGCCCTGACTTGATGTTGCGTATTGAACTGACCAATACCACATGGCACTTAGAATTGTTAATCCAGTATCAGATGAAACAACCTGAGGTATCTTTTCTAGTCCTGCAATTCCGATATATGTGCCAAAATCTCTATAGTTCTCTTTCCCAGTCAATTGCAATATTCCTCTACCCACATCAAAACCCGAAACCCCTGGATTTATCTCACCAAAACTCTTCAAACCTCCAGTTTCATGTAGCGACTGAGCAATAAAGTGTCCTTGCGTTCTTGGAGTCGTTATCCCATACAAGTACAGATAGAAATTTAAGCCTGCTTTGAGAAGTCTCTGAGCATTGTTAACATCTAATGAAGGGATTGTCACACCGTAGGTAGTATCATCTGTAGCAATGTTTTTGAGTTGTTGTAGTGTAAAGCCACCAACATTACCTAATAGGTATAGATTTCTAGCGCTATCCAATTTAGATTTATTATCCTTAAAAGCATAACTTAGGAACGAGGTGCTAAAACCTAAAGCAGAAAGTAATGCACTTTGACTGGCTAAAAAATTATTTCCTTTAATATGAATTTCATTTAAGTCAAAATTGTTACCAATTTCATGAACACCACCTTGCTTAGTAATTAGTCCAATAACACCATCTGAGATAGAGCTAAAAGTTCCATTAATATTTGAATCCCCAATAGTAAATGGAGAAGGGGTGTTCTTAATCTTCGTGCTATGCTGAATGGTGACAGTCCCACCTTTCTCGCCAGAAGCATCATCAACAGAATCAGTATAGATACTATAACTTTCGCCATTGACTGAAAAAGCACTTGTCACTCGTACAGTTTTACTGGCGATTAATCTGACATTTCCAGCTTTCCCACCAATACTATCCGCTCGTACAGAATCAACAACAATATTTCCACCGCTAGTAATATAGGCTTCTCCTCCATCGCCTTTGCCATTACCACCAACATTTGTCCTGATTGCGCGTAGATTGATGTCACTATCAAAACCAGCAGTCAGTTTTACATCTCCTGCATTGCCATCGCCATTAGCAAAAGCATCAATATTTCCAACTTTTATCCCCAAACTACCCGTTACGAATGTCCCCAAATTCGCCTTAACCGTGACATTACCAGCATTCCCCGTAATCGAAGTAGTGGTAATGTTGCCAGCTTCAATATTGCCATCAGCCTCAAGCATGACCTTACCAGCATTACCCGCACTTTGAGAAGCAGTTGTGATATTGCCAGCAGTAATATTACCAAAACCTTTGAGCGAAACCTTACCACCCTGTCCGATAGCATCTCCCGAATCATTTACACCAGCACTAATGTCACCGATATTAATATCCTTTCCGACCGAAATGGTTACATTCCCTGCAATACCTTTAGGAGAAGATGTATATATATTCTTTCCATTGGTATCAACTTTCCCCGCCTTGCTCTTTAATGTAACGTTGCCGCCATTGCCATCAATGTAAGATGCAGTATTAATCTCGTTCGTGATGATGTCACCATAAGCTTCTAGGATGACTGAACCAGAATTTCCATTTAAGCCAACCGTATATAGCGAAGTTCCATTACTACCATAGGAGTCATTGTTGGTAGTGTTAATACTGCCATTAGTACTGACTATTGAGATATTGCCACCTTTGCCTCCACCATTAGCAACAGCAGAAAAAGTACGGATTGACGATGTAAATATGTCCCCATTTGCTGTCAGTTTTATATTGCCACCTCTGTTTTTGCCATACGCAGTCAATAATCCTGTAGTAATGTAAGTCCCAGCCTCAAGCGTGATATTGCCACTAGAACTATTCGATTCAGTAAAAATCGTAGTTTGACCAAAATCAATCTCACGCTGGCTGACTAGCTTAATATTGCCAGAACGCCCATTTCCTGAGTAAGGATTGGAAAAAATAGCTCCACGCGCATTGGCAACAATAGAGCCTGCTGTAATATTAATGTCGTGAAGTCCAGCCCACAGATATCCAAACAGACTCACTCTCCCACCAGCTTGTAATGCAACAGTTCCTCTAGAAGGCTTGAAATAGACATCTGTATTTAGTGTGATGCTATTAGTTGCAGACAGAGTCACATCTCCAATAATGTCTTGAAGATTAGAAACATCAAAGGTGGAGTCATCATCGTCGTCGGGGTTAATGATGATGTCATCTGGGTCAAGCAAAATTCTGCCGTTCGCTCCGTTTTTTGCTTCAACATCGACTTTGCCCACAAAATTCAAGTTCTGCTTACCCGAAACCTCGACAAAGCCGCCATCTCCTGATTTTGTACCACCACGCGCATTCACATTACCGCGAAAGTCAGTATCGAGATCTGACCAGATAATGACTTTGCCACCATTTCCACTTGTAAGGGCATTTGCATTAACACTGGAGTGCTTATCAACAAACGTAGATTGAGCATTTGACAGTGTTCCTAAGCCTGTAGAATCACCACCTTGATAGTCTCCGCCTATCAAAATCGTGCCACCACCCTTCTGACCCGAAGCATCGAGATTGGCTCCTCTCAAGCTGACTGTTTTTCCTCTAAAATCAATCTTCCCACCCGTAAGCCCTGTTGCTAAAAACTGACCTGTTGCCTGTAGATCGCCAGTTTTACCGCCACTTAACAATATATTCCCGCCATCGATCGCAATAATTTTGGCACCGACATCATCGGTATAGCTATGGCTAAACTCAGCCGTAACATCACTGGCAATAATTGAGCCTTGGTTGATAATGTCTTTGGCTGTGAAGAACAATGACTTACTATGCACTTCGCCTTGGATTGCGATCGCATCGTCGACAATAATACCAAAACTATGAATATGTTCTTGGCTACCAACGATCAGGGTGTCATCACCTAGTCCACCATCAAAGTTAATCCCAAATACATTTGCATTGGTTGCGCCATCTAGGCTCTGCCAAAATGACGCGGAACTGCGATCGCTACTAAATAGTTGACCATCAATATCGAATTGGTAATAGCCATTGCCAGTTATGGTTTGTTTGACGATGTTGTTGACTGAGTTGCCTGCGATCGCAAGCCATCCTGTAGCTGCATCAAACTGGATAGAGGCTATTTGGCTATTAGTATTTGGTTGGATTGATAATCCGTATGAATTTGGGGCGACAAAGCTAGTTTGTAAGGATGCTGCCGATAAAGGCGATGATTGAGTCGATCCCCCAGACAAATCACTATCCCCCCCCCATAATTCCATATTTTTTAGTCCATATTCATTATTTAATTATTTTTACTTTAGAATGCTAATCTCGATTTTGTCAACATGATTGCTATGCTACGCAATCTGCATAGAATCACAAAACCGAAAATTATTGCGACGGGCTTTGTCCGTCGCAATAATTTTCGGTTTTGTTTGGATAATTTATTGTTCCCCTTTTGATAGGATAATAATTAAGTAATAAAAATTAACAAAGAATTAATACCCTGACTATGGCGAACATTACGTTTGTGAATGAAGGCAAAGAAGCGATCGCAATGGATGGCGTTAACCTTCGCATAAAAGCTCTCGAAAACAACATTGACATCTATAAATTTGTTGCGAAGCTCACCAACTGTAATGGTTATGGACAATGCGCCACCTGTGTTGTCGAGATTGTGGATGGGCTGGATAACCTCTCACCCAGAACCGAATTTGAAGAAAAAAAGCTTAAAAACAAACCAAATAATTATCGTCTCGCCTGTCAAACCATGGTAAATCAAGGAAATGTCAGCGTCAAAACTAGACCTTAAATTTAGCCAGTGTTTGAACAAGGGGCTTAAGCCCCTTGCCTATATCAAAGAAGTATGTGCGGTAAAACGTACTCCTTGCGAGTATCCACAACCAAACGATCAGTGCTACGTTACTTAAACTAGAATAATTGTCTATGAATCCTTTAGGCGACAGAGAAACCCCCTATGGCGCGTGATTATTACGAAATCCTCGGAGTCGATCGCAGTACGGACAAAGAGGAAATCAAACGAGCATATCGACGTTTAGCTCGAAAATATCACCCCGATGTCAACAAAGAAGCGGGGGCAGATGAACGATTTAAAGAAATTAACCGTGCTTATGAGGTTCTCTCAGAGCAAGAAACTCGTGCGCGGTACGATCGCTTTGGCGAAGCTGGCGTATCGAGCGGCGGCGGTGGCTCACCCGACATGGGCGACATGGGCGGATTTGCCGATATCTTTGAGAGCTTCTTTAGTGGTTTTTCTAACACAGGACAGCAGCAGCAAACCCGTCGTCGCAGTGGACCCACTCGCGGCGAAGATTTGCGCTTTGACCTGAAGCTAGAATTTCGCGAAGCCGTCTTTGGTGGCGAGAAACAAATCAAAATCTCTCACCTTGAAACCTGTGGCACTTGTGCAGGCAGTGGCGCGAAGGCGGGAACCCGTCCGCGTACTTGCGGCACTTGTAGCGGTACTGGTCAAGTTCGCCGCGCTACCCGCACACCATTCGGCAGTTTTACTCAAGTTTCTACTTGTCCCACTTGTAACGGCACTGGTCAAACCATTGAGGATAAGTGCGAAAGCTGCAATGGCTTAGGACTAAACCAAGTTACCAAAAAACTAAAAATCACGATTCCCGCAGGTGTCGATAGCGGAACCAGATTGCGGGTATCTAGTGAAGGTGACGCAGGACAGCGCGGTGGACCTTCAGGCGATCTTTATGTTTACTTGTTTGTCCAAGCAGACAACGAGTTTGAGCGTGAAGGCATTAACATTTTGTCAGAAATCAAGATTAGCTATTTGCAAGCGATCTTGGGTGACAAAATTGCGATTAATACTGTGGATGGCAAGAAGCCGCTCACGATTCCCGCAGGTACGCAGTCTGATACGGTCTTGACCTTGGAAGGAATGGGCGTACCTAAGTTAGGCAATCCTGTCGCTCGCGGTGATCATTTAATCAGAGTCAAGATCGATATTCCCACCAAAATCGGTAACGAAGAGCGGGAAGTCCTTGAAAAGCTGAAAGAGAAGCAACATGGCAATGCTGCTAAAGGTGGGATTGGCGACATCTTAGGCGGGATATTTGGTAACCAAAAGTAAGATTTAGTAGTTAACGAACGCACATTGTGCGTTCGTTAATTCTTTTTAGGAGAGAAATATATGTGCATACAGGCAATCAAATCAATCGATTTACGCGGTGTTCCCTGTCCGCTTAGTTTTGTACGCGCAAAATTGCATCTCGAAAAGCTGGAAACTGGTCAATTGCTAGAAGTACTACTAGATGGTGGTGAGCCAATTGAGCAAGTTCCTAATAGCCTGATTTCCGATGGTCATCAGGTCAAAGGTATTGAAGAACGCGATCGCTTTTTTGCGTTGACAGTCCAAAAAGCATGATGCAAACAACAACATGCTGGCGATAACAGGTACGGTCTTGGCTGTACAAGCCAACTATTATCGGGTGGTCTTAGATCAAGCTTTCAATCTAGAGTTGCTTGATGAATCTGGACAAAAATTTAGTCAGCTTGTGCATGAGTTACTCTGCACCCGTCGCGCCCGACTCAAAAAAATTGGACAACAGATCTGTGTAGGCGATCGCATCACGATCGAGGAGCCAGATTGGCAAGGTGGACGCGGAGCGATCTCAGAAGTAGAGACACGCTTTAATTTGCTCGATCGCCCGACTGTGGCAAATGTCGATCGCATTTTATTAGTGTTTGCCCTAGCCGAGCCAACTCTCGATCCGCATCAACTTAGTCGCTTTTTGGTCAAAGCTGAAAGTACTGGGGTTGATGTTTTGTTGTGTTTAAATAAGCGCGATTTAGTTAGCGATCAAATCTGGGATGCATGGTGCGATCGCTTAAAATCTTGGGGATATCCTGCGATCGCAATTAGTACATACAGCAATCAAGGTATTGATGAGCTAGCCCAACATCTCCAAACTGGCGTAACCGTGATTGCAGGGCAGTCAGGTGTCGGTAAATCTAGCCTAATTAATTTATTAATTCCCAATTTAAAATTGCGCGTCGGTGAAGTTTCGCAACGCTTAGGACATGGAAAACATACGACGCGTCATGTCGAGCTATTTGCCTTACCTGCGGGGGGATATCTCGCTGATACCCCCGGTTTTATGCAACCTAACTTGACGGTTACACCTCAAGAATTGACAGAGTGCTTCCCTGAAGCAAGACAAAGATTAGCTTCAGGCGATCGTTGTCAATTTAATAATTGTTTACATCGCCGCGATGAGCCGAATTGCTTGGTACGTGGCGATTGGGAGCGCTATGACCATTACATCGCCTATTTAGAAGAAGCGATCGCCTATCAACAAAAGATCAAAAATACGGCTAATGCTGATGCGTCAGTCAAAGTCAAAGACACCAGCGATGGCAAACAACAAAATGAGCCAAGATTGCTGAAAAAACGCTATCGGCGCGAGTCACGTCGTAGTGAGCATCAAAATTTAGACACAGACGAAGATAATTAGGGTTTTCCGCCGAAGGCGGAAAACCCTAATTTTTGTTAATGCGCTTGCAAGTCACGATATAGTATGTGACGAGTTTCAAGCTTATTTCCTAATCGCAGGTCGTATTTCTTTAACCACAAATGAAAAAGTATATTTCCCTTGCTGCTGGTTTAGTTTTATTTGCAGTCAGTGCTTGCACAACAGCTACACCCGTGGCTGAGAATGCAACTCCTACAAAGGCTGCATCAGCAAAGCCCACAGCTACAGCCTCTGAAAAACCGAAAGATGTCAAAACAGGTGACAAACCTGAAACCGCAAGTACAAATAGCTGGCAAGATTACAAGTCCTCGGCTGGGAAATTTAGCGTGCAAGTGCCTAGCAAGCCACAAGAGCAATCTCAAGAGCAGAAGACTAATGTGGGGACAATCAAGCTACATATGGTGATTGCTGAAGCCAGTGACTCAGGATATTTCGTGGGTTATGCTGACTTTCCTAACAAAATCGCCAATCCTGCCGATATCCAAAAAGGGCTAGGCGATTCTGTTAAGGGATCGGTGGCAAATCTTAAAGGAGTAATTAAGTCTGAGAAAGAATACATGCTTGGAGATGTTCCCTGCCGTGATTTTGAAGCTAGTGGCAAGGTAAAAGCTACTGATGTATCGATGAGAGGTAGGTTTTGTCTTGCAGGCAATCGTTTGTATCAAGTATTTGCGTTAGGTGCTGCTGATAAAATTGCAGCGACTGATGTCGATCGCTTTATTAAATCTTTCAAGATTGAAAAATAAACAACGTTTTGGTTCAAAAAAAGAGAGGCGACGCATTGCGTCGCCTCTCTTTTTGTCTACAGAATATAGAGCAGTAAAAACAAGACAATCCAGACAATATCGACAAAGTGCCAATATACAGACGCAGCTTCGATGCCGAAGTGACTGGTGCTGCTGTAATGTCCAGATTTTAGCGATCGCACTAACACTGTTCCAATCAACGACAAGCCGATAATTACATGCAAGCCATGAAAGCCTGTCAACACATAAAAAGTACTCGCAAACAGGTTGGTGGTCAGACCAAACTCTAGATGCTGATATTCATAGATTTGTCCAGCAATGAAGATCGCACCCATGATAAATGTGATCAGAAACCACACCTGAGCTGCCTTAACTTTATTTTCTTTGATCGCATGATCAGCTTGGTGAATCACGAAGCTACTCGATACCAGAATAATTGTGTTTATCCCTGGTAGGAGTAATTCGAGTTCGGGTGTGCCTGCTGGGGGCCAAGATGGGGCGACGGAGCGAAAGGTTAAGTAGGCTGCGAACAAGCCAAAAAATAGCATTCCTTCCGAAATCAGGAAAACTATTAAGCCAAATACTCGCAAATCGGGATGTTCGTAATGCCCCGCTTCGGCGGCATGAGCATGGATTACGACATCTTGCGTCGGGTCAGTAACTGGAGCGATCGATCCTTGCATAGGTAAATGTTTGGATAAAAGGATAATTTAGGTAAGGGGCTTAAGGTCATCTCGCGTAGAGAATCTCCCAGCGCCCAGATAAGTCGGGCTTTACCCCCTTTAATTCCCCCTTGCAAAGGGGGAAACTAGAAATCTTGTTCCCTCCCCTTTGCAAGGGGAGGGTTAGGGTGGGGTAAATTTCAAATGAGAAATAACCTTCACAGAATTTAAGTTGCAGCTTGTGAAGCTGCGATCGCAGCTTCTTTGCGAGCTTCTTTATACTCTTCGCCGTAGTCATAAGGGCCCGAAGTAAGCACGGGATCGCCAACCCAGTTATGAGGGATTGGTGGCGAAGAAGTTGTCCATTCCATCGTCAGTGCGTCCCAAGGATTGTCAGGAGCTTGTTCGCCCTTAAACCAACTGTAGACGGCATTGATCACAAAAGGCACAGTAGAAATCGCCAGAATAAATGCGCCAATCGTGCAGATCACATTGATCGGTGCAAATTGCGGATCGTACTGGGCAACGCGGCGCGGCATTCCTTGCAAACCAAGAATATGCATCGGACCAAAGGTTAAATGCATTCCGATGAAGGTCAAGACAAAGTGAACCTTGCCCCAAAATTCATTCAACATGCGACCCGTCATCTTGGGGAACCAATGATATAGCCCCGCATAGATGCCAAATACACTGCCACCAAAAAGAACGTAGTGGAAGTGAGCGACCACGAAATAAGTATCATGCACATGAATATCAATCGGAGCCGAGCCAAGCATTACGCCGCTCAAGCCACCAATCAAAAAGGTGGAGATAAAGCCCATCGCAAATAGCAACGGACTCTCTAAGCGCAACTTACCACCCCAAAGCGTAGCTACCCAACTAAATACCTTGATTCCTGTTGGTACTGACACGAGCAATGTCACCACCATAAAGAATACGCGCAACCAATCAGGTGTGCCACTGGTAAACATATGGTGCGCCCAGACAAACAAGCCCAAAAAGCAAATCATCATGCTGGAATAGGCGATCGCCTTATAACCAAAAATGGGCTTGCGGCTATGGGGAGGCAAAACTTCAGAAATGATCCCAAATACGGGCAGAACCATCACGTAAACGGCGGGATGTGAATAGAACCAGAATAAGTGCTGATAGACAACGGGATCGCCGCCGCCTGTAGGATTAAAAAAGTTTGTGCCAATCAGTAGGTCAAAACCGAGTAAAACCATCGCACCTGCTAATACTGGGGTAGCTAATAGAGCCAGCAATGAAGTTGCCATCATCGCCCAGCAAAACAAAGGCATACTGAATAAATCCATGCCCGGCATCCGCATCGCCCAGATCGTGACAATGAAATTGACAGCCGCCAAAATCGAGGAAGTCCCGACTAAAAGGATGCTGCCAATCCAAATTACTTGACCAACATGCTCATTTGTCAAAATGCTCAGCGGTGGATAGGCTGTCCAACCCGTTGAGGCAGGACCAAAGAAGAAACTGCTCATCAACAAGATCCCCGCAGGAATCGTCAACCAAAATGCGATCGCATTCAACTTTGGAAACGCCATGTCTCGAGCCCCAATCATCAGGGGGATCAAGTAGTTGCCAAATCCTCCAGTCACCGCAGGGACGATCCACAAAAAGATCATCACCGTGCCATGCATCGTGAAGAGGCTGTTATAAAAAGCAGGATCGACTAAATCAGATTCGGGGGTTGCTAGCTCAGCGCGAACAATCGAAGCAAGCAGTCCGCCCACTAAATAAAAAACAAACGAAGTAACGAGATACTGAATCCCAATGATTTTATGATCGACGCTAAAGGTGAAAAATTCCCACCAGAGAGTTTTTTGGGGTTCAGCTCCCATCGCGCCCGAACTTTGGGTTGGTATGAGTGTCTGGGTCATAGGGTAATTGGTAATTCGTAATTGATAATTCGTAATTCGTAATTCATAATCAGCTCTTAATGACTCATATGCATCATCTGCATATCTCCACCAGTTTGAGCGACTTTACCAGCAAGGTATTCTTGCTCAGACATCTGGGTTACAGATGCTGGACGAGATGCGACAATCGATTCGGGATCGTTACTAGCAATTTCTTGCTGCTCTTTTAACCATTTTGAATAGTCTTCAGGAGTGTCAATTACCATTGTCGTCCGCATACCACCATGGTAAGAACCACATAGCTCAGCACAGACTACGGGATATTCGCCGACGATACGAGGTGTAAATTCGAGATAGGTTTCACGCCCAGGAATTACGTCTTGTTTGATGCGTAATTGGGGAACCCAAAAAGCATGAAGTACATCAACAGCAGTCATGTTTAGGCGTATTTTTTTGCCCACAGGTACATGTAGTTCAGCAGTGGCAATTTCGTCTGTGTAGTTAAAAATCCAAGCAAACTGCATGGCACTAACATTGATCGCCACAACATCACCACTACCAGCAGGGAGTGTACCTGCCATCAGTACACCGTCGCTATTTGCAGAAGCGAGAGTAGCTTTTGACATCGGCATACCACTATGATCAGCCTTGGCTACAGTCTGATGCATCCCTCCGTGAGCCATGCCGCTAAGGTCTTGAGTTCCTTGCATGGCGGTATAGACATCAAAGCTATAAATCGCGACCCACATGACGATCACTGTGGGGATCGCTGTCCAGACAACCTCAAGGCTTAAGTTTTCGTGAATAGCGGGTCCATCGGTGTCATCACCTTCGCGGCGACGAAATTTGACGATCGAGTAGATCAATACGCCCTGAACTACGAGGAAAAATCCGACTGCGATCGCTAAAATCGTATTAAAAAGTCCGTCATACAAAACGGCTTCGTCACCTGCGGCAACTGGTAGTAAGCCATTATTGCGCCCATACCAGATGCTAGCTGCAAAAATCAGCCCAATGATGACGACTATGGAAATTAAGTTGTTTTTTCTCATGATTAGGTTGCCCTATCTTGCTGCTCCTATAGAGTGGATTTGGGTCAATTGGAGCTTACTAGCAGCTCATTTTCTAAATTTAGGACAGATCTACATATTCTATCTTGCATCTATTTCCAAAATGCGGGGCAATTGTTTGTAATCTTTTAGCAATTTCTTTGGGATCACGCTGAAATTAAAAGCTCTAACTGTGTCTTTAAATACACTCACTTTGGTTTAGGGACTTGCAAGAAATAATAAAACGCAACATTTTTGCGTTTTATACGGATCATTTTTTTCTTGGGGTTTCCTTAAGGGTTTAAAGGTAAGACCTCAATAAACGCTGGCAGCGAAAAATATGGTCGTGACAAAAATCCGCAATGAATTTACCCGTCAAGATGTTTTTCCAAAAAGGCTAAGTCGGAGCGGGAATTTGCTTAGCAGCTTTAGCCCGAATCAGATCGGATAAAGATAGTACTTGAGCATCACAATGCAATCTAGATTTCATATAGTCCCAAAGTGAAACCCTTAATTTACGACAAGTCTTTTTCAATCCGACGATCGATCATCAGCCTCTTCCTCATCAACTTCCTCTTTGACAGTTGCTGATGGATTTAGATAGTAGCGATCGTAGTATCCATAGTGATACTCGCTATCAGAGGAACCAATCATATTAATCAACAAACCAGAAACATTAGCCCTAGCTGTCTCTAAAATCTCTAAGGCCCGGGAAATCCCACTTCTGGTCGAGCGATTAATCGCAGCCACCAAAATGAATGTATCCACTTTAGAAGTCAAGCACTGAGCGTCAGTTATGCCAATTACAGGTGGTGTGTCAACCAATACATAGTCATACTCTTGTCGCCATTCCTGTAGAAGAGCTGCCATCTTATTGGACTCAAGCAATAGCATTGGATTGGGAGGGATAGAGCCTGATGTTAAAATATGCAAACGATCATCATCATCTCCAGCCTGAATCAGATCTTGCCAAGGACTAGGTGTCGCTAAAGCTGTAGACAAACCTACTTTATTGCTCAGTCCAGCCAACTTATGAACAGTTGGTTTTCGCATGTCTGCATCGACTAAAAGAACTCTGTTTCCTAAAGTCGATAGAATGACCGCAAGATTATAAGTCAATGTACTCTTGCCTTCTGAAGGTACAGACGAAGTGAAAGCGATGACTTTCATCATGTTGTCCGTACCTAAGTAGCGCAAGTTTAATGCTAGAGAGCCTAACGCTTCTTTAAAAGCATAGTAACTGCTAGTGGGCAATAGTCCTCGGCTGCTGATTGCCGACAAAGAGGCTATTTCTGTGATTGGAATTGAGGCAAGTAAAGGAATATCAATTATTTCTCTTACTTCTCCTACCTCGCGAATGCGCTGATCTAAGCGGTTGAGTAACAGGGCAAATAAGATACCTAGTACTAAGCCAGAAATTACTCCAGTAATTAACCCTCTCTCAATATCTGGAGAAGATGGTCTGACGGGAATAAGCGGTGGTTCCAAAACTTTCCACGATGAAATCTCCTGAGCCTCAGAAATTCTTAACTCCTCTAATTTTTCGCTAAGTTTATTGTAAGTAGAGCTATCAAGAGCAAGTTGTCTTTGAATTTCCACATACTTTTGTTGAATCTGGGGGATCTTAGAAAAGGCTGTGGCAACTTCAGATTGAGCATTGCGAATACTCTCTAGTTGAGCTTGACTCACCGCAATGGTAGTTTGAGACTCAAATAACTGAGACGCTAGGTTTTGTTGAATCGCGCTATTGGGCTCATTAGTAATATTGGCGGTACTGCCTTTAACGCCAACTACTGACTGAGCGCGAGTCTCCAGTAGTCGATAGAGTTCATCACGACGATCTTTTAGGGCGATTACAGTAGGGTGATTGCTTTGAAATCGAGTGCGCTCTAGAAAGTAGTTAGTTTCAACTTCTTGGAATTGCTTGACCAAGGATTGATAAGGTGCATCTTGTTGCAAAATCGCGCCACCGATCGCAGCTTCGGGGGATTTGCCAACTTGACGACTGAGAGCTGCATATTGCTGTTGGACTTGAGCAATTTTGATTTGTAAGTCTTGAGCTTGATTTTCTAGAGCCTCGCGCATTTTGTAAACAGAGGCGGCATAGGTGTCAGGATCGACAATGTTATAAGTCTTCCGAAATTGGGTAACTGCTAGAGCGGACTTATCAAGTTGATTCTTAACCTGTGGAAGCTTGTCTTCAATAAATTTAATCGCTGTACTAGATTTAGTGCGGCGATCTTTTAAGCTGTATTCAACGTAGGTTTGAGCTAATGCATTTAAAACGCCCTGCGCTCGTTTAGGATTGCTATCTGTATAAGTAAGACGCAGAACCATCGTATCTTTTTCAGGGCGGATCTCTAATCCGCTCATGATTGTCAACGCATCTAGATCTTTGTAGGCGATCGCAGATTGAGCTTGTTGCATCTTGGAGAGCGCAATCTCAATCAAAGGACGACTTTTGAGAATGGCGATTTCTGTACCAAGATTAACCAGCGAGCTAGTGGGTAAGCCTGGGAGTTGGATATCTGATACTGCGATCGTGGAGTTGACTAGGAGGGATGCGCTTGAGCGATATTGGGGAGTTCTGGTAAATGTGTAGTAGGTATTTCCAGCAAATACGGTGACCGAGACAGCGACGATGACGATCCAGCGCTTGCGGAGTACTCTAAGAAATTTGGCAAGTTTAAATGAATCATCGACATACTTGCCTACATAGGTAGCTTTAGGATATTCAGTCATCGTTGTTTTCAACTAAGTAGCTTTAAGCGTTATGCCCTGAAGGGAACCAATTTTTAGTGGCGCGGCGAAGC
>JAYUSC010000023.1:0-2425 GCA_043755885.1 Pseudanabaena sp.
GTGATGTAATTTCGGTAGTTCATAAGTTATCTCAGTTCTACTTGTATACAAGGAAGTGACGATTCATTGTGGTTTTTATGCATTGCTTTGATGTTTCAGGGAAAGTCCTAAATGGAGCATAAAGTCGCGCTTACCTATTGGTAATCCTGCCATACGCAGGATATTGTACGCCGTTGTTATATGGAAATAGAAGTTGGGCATCAGAAAGTCATCTACATACGAAAGTCCAGATAATTCTGCGTACAGCCCTTGCCCAAGATCGAGCCGATTGATTTCTGACAGTTTAGAATCAGCAACATTGATACTTGCCAACAACTTCTTGGTAGATGAAATATGACCATGGGCTTCAACTAGAGATGATACATCAGGGTTCAGGTTGTCTGCCGACTGTCCTAAGCACCACAATGCGAAGTTACGGGGCTGATTGCACGCAAATGCTATTTGTGTGCTGAAAGGGAACATATCAGGTGCTATGCGACGCTGCAATAGAGATTCTACATCGTCCGAGAAATGGCTCTCGGCTAGATCTAAAAGATGGCTCAATGTATCGAGCCTAGAGCTAAAGATATTTTGTAGTGCAATGATCTTCTGATTTTCCATGCAATTTTTAGAAACACAAGTTGCGAGTCATGACTTATAGTTTAAACCCAATTCCCATAATTTCAATAGAATAAGCGATCGCCTATTCTATTGAAATTATGGAAGTAGCCCAGCACCACTACCAATACCCAAACGTTCGGCAACACCAGAGGTAAGTGGCAGCAAAGTAATCACCATCCAAAATAGCGCCACTACACCCAAGGCTTCGCGATCACCATCGAGTTCTGAAAGTTCATTTAGCATTGGACGTTCTAGATCTCGCAATAGAATCAAGATAATGCTACCCCAATAGAGTGCAAGGGGATTAATCACTGTGGCAATCACTAAGAAAACCAACGTCAATACCGTCGTCCAGCTTGCCGTGCGTCTTCCATAAATTGATTGCACGATCCGACCACCATCTAGCTGACCAGCGGGCATCAAATTTAAGGCGGTGATCGCCGAGCCGAGCCAGCCGAGAACTACTAGGGGATGAATCGAAATAAAACTAGTATGTAAAGCATCACCGAGGAAGAGTTTCGCCAAGGTTCCAGCAAGCACCGATGCTTGGAAAATTTGACTAGGAATATCGATACTTCCCATCCCGATCGCAGATAGACGTAAACCAACTAGAAGCATGATCAAAGATAGTAATCCACTTGCCAAAGCTGGGGCGATCGCAATATCAAATAGAGCAAGTCGATGGGGTAATGGCGAAGAAATCCGACTGAATGCACCGAAAGAACCTAATTGTGATGAAGGCAAGAGAAACGGTAAACTCATATTTACTTTATATTTCTTTGCCATCATCCGCATACCCAACTCACGCACACCCAAAATCGCCCCAAGCCCAATCGCAAAGGGTAATCCCACTAAATATTGTTGAGACTCTTGTACCACAGGGATCCCTGCAACTAACGCACCCAAATTCAAGGCTGTATAGCCGTTCGCGACAACCAACACCGCAATTAATACTCTTTGCGGAATTGTATTGTTATCGACATTACTAACTCGGCTAGGCAGCACAATCACTACGGGTTTACGATCTTGCCCTTCCAGTAAAAATAGATTGTATTTATCGCTAAGGCGATCGCTGAGTGATTTAGTCAGGCGCTCGTGAACGACATCAGGCTCACCACGCAAATTACCTTTAAGAATTGCCCCTTCTTGATAGGGAATCGTTTCGGTGACGTAATAGGTCTCAATCCCAAAGATGCCCTGTATCAGCTTCATATCTTCCGCAGGAAGAGCCTTAAACAGCTTTATCTGCGTCTTGCCCTGTGACATAGCCACTGCGATCGGACTGTTAACGGGTGGTTTATTGGTTGAAGTATCGGCAGAATTAGGGCGATCGCTAGCAGTTGAATCAAGATCTTGTTTAAGTTTTTGCTCGATCGTCGATCTTTCCTCTGATACAGCTTCGCGTAATTGATTACTGATCGCCACATAGGCGATCGTCGAGCCAAGTAATAAAGATAATAGCGTTGTGAAATTTATAAAAACACCCGACACAAACAAGCCAAAGTAAATTAGCCAAGGTGACATGAGCGCCACAAATTGCAGCCAAGACAGTAACCCAAGCTTGCCAAACTTGCGGGAACGAAAATATCCCCACCCGAGCAAAGCAAGGGTAAGTATAAATATGGCGATCGGCAGAAGTGGAGTTGATATCATAAAAATAAATTACAGGAAATCCTAGGAATTCTCGACAACAAGCCACAATTCCCTACAATTTCTGAGTAGTTTGGCGGTGTTTTGTATATCCACTTTAGCGACAAACCGTAAGCTAAGTAGCTAGACATAATAAAAACTAGAACCCAAAGAAGCTGGTTCGCCCGCGCAGCGG
>JAYUSC010000024.1:0-2423 GCA_043755885.1 Pseudanabaena sp.
TGCACCGCCACTCGTCTTTTTGCTAAAAAATAAAAATAGCGGGCATCGCCAAGTTTTAGTTAGCAATCCACGCTATAGAGGAATTATCCGAGACATTCCAATAGAGTAGCGATAAAAAATTGGATAAACATCAGCAAAATTGCTTGACTTAATATTTAGCGCTATTTTTAGCTAAGTTGCGATCGCAAATCTTATCAATAATCGAGCAAATGCCCCACTTATACCGATAGTGATCAAAGTTTTGGCTGAATTTTTTTGTTAAATTAGATACTAATTATTTTATCTCTTTCTCAAGGATGATTTATGATCCCCGCTAATATCGTAGTTTAAAAATGTCAGTTGCTTTTAAATCAATTTTAAATCTCGTATATTTAATCTTCTTGAACTTCAACTTTATCCATGTTAATTATTAATCTGTTTTTTGACATCTACTAAATAAGCAGGTTTTACAATGCTTATTTTTACTTATTGCTTAAAAAACATCTCTGTTGCTTAACCTTTAAAATCTATGTCTACATCATCTGCTCTTTGGGCGATTCCTTTGGTTTCGCTTATGTCTGGTGCGTCTTCACCAAAAATTGTAACTGATACTTTTAATCAACCAATTAGTTACAACTCTGCCATAACTAATCAAGATAAATCTTTTGAAAGTAGTTATTTACTAGCATCCAAAAAAAGTAAATATGTGATCGAATTTCGGTCAAAATCTGCCGACGAATGGATGATCATGGTGAACAATCAGCCAGCATTTTTGGTTAAAGATTTGCCCAAGGCAATGATTACGGCAGCTCAACTTTCGATGACGATGAATGCCGTAGATTTTGATCCCAATCGCCTAGAAGTAGTTGCCTTAAACGGTGAATATATTGGTAAATACGAAAATGTGGTCTTATTTAAAATCCCCAAAACAGGGGTCGTTAACCCTTCACTAAATTTGACTCAATGGATTAATAATTTGCGGGTTAGCGCAGGAGCAGAGCCGCTAACTTTAGTGGAAGCCCAAAAACAAATGTATCGCTTAGCTACTACTAACGAACAAATTGATGGGCTTGCGTCTTGGTATGGCCCCTATTTTCAAGGTAGGCAGACGGCTTCAGGTGAGCAGTTTGAACAGCAAGATTTCACGGCGGCTCATCAGAGTTTGCCCTTTGACACCTATCTCAAAGTTACTAACCAGCAAAATGGGCGGTCAATCGTGGTCAGAATCAACGATCGCGGTCCTTATGTAGGCGATCGCAATCTTGATTTATCCCAGGCCGCTGCGATCGCAATTAAGAGCGATCAAGCTGGCGTTGTCCCCATCGTCGCCACAATACTCGTAGCCAACAATTAAATAAAAAAGCGGCGTGATGCGCCGCTTTTTTTTATCGTAAATTTTCGGTGCGTGTACCAATATCGAGAAACTGGATTAACTTCACAGGATCGGCATTAAACATAAAGGCTCTAGCATCAGGTGTAATTTTATAACCTTCTTTTTCGGCAGCTTTTTGGGCTGAATATGGCAGAGAGCTAGATAGCTCAAACATTAATCGCGCATAGGGATCACTCAATACTTCCGCCGTATTCGGAAAAGACACGGGCTGTGTATATTCTGCGGAGAGATGGATGTTATAGAGCAGAACTGAACCGTCAGAAGTACTCAGCTTTTTGAGATTAATCGCTTCTTCGGTCGGGTCTCCATCTGTAGACTCGCCATCAGTAATATTAATAATTGTCGGTGGATAGCTATTAGGGTGTTTCTCAATCCAGTCTTCTAGCAAAATTCGCGCCAGTGCAAATACACTGCACATGGCTGTACCACCACTAGCGATCGGCTTAAACCAAATCGGGAAGTCATTGTAGACTTCAACGACACCGCCCATGCCATCAGGTAGTTTTTGAGCGCGTTTTTCTAATTCAGACGGATTTTCATAAATTTTGCCGATGGGTGCGATCGCAGTCTCGCCAGCAAGCCCATTCAATGCGGATGTAACTTCGCTGTTGTAGCCAATTACGCCAACATCAAAGTAGTCATAAATTTCGTTCCCCTTGACGCACCGTTGCCCAAGGGAGTCCAATAACCGATTTACCGCATCAGCAACTGCTTGCGCTTTCTGGATTGGTTCATTGGTCTTATGTAAGCTTTCATTTGCTCCTTTTGCTGTTCCTTTGCTAGCACTATCGTTAGAAAATGCATCCGCCATCGATCCAGATTGATCGATGAGGAATAGGAAACAACTAGGTTGCCGACGACTGATTTCTGCTGAGTAAGGCATATTAAACTTACCCGATCCCTTATTTTTAGTTATGTCTCAAGAATTAAGTTCAGTCTAGCAAAGGTAAGCTCAATAAAGAACGTCTTGATCTAAATTCAGCTATTTAACTTATGCGATCGCAATTATTAAATCAAAACCCCAAAGAGTAGATGGCGACGCTTCGCGTCG